>NZ_JBEOOG010000025.1:0-48251 GCF_040308965.1 Pseudoalteromonas sp. MER144-MNA-CIBAN-0113 | reverse complement strand
AAAAGAAAATGGCAGGGCTAGACGATGATTATCGCTCAACCCTGTTAGAATCTGGGATTAAAATGCGCTAGCCGTGCTAGGCATGTGATTAAAAAGGCAACTTTACTTGTATGATTCGCTAGTTTTACCGATAGGTTTTAAACACACTATGAATGCCAACCTATTATTCATACCAGACACTTTGACTATTATTATTTAGTTGTTTACACCCTCTATAGGCTGGACTAAGTTAATGACATTAACCAGACTATTAAACGCCTCCCTAGGGAAAAATCATGCAACAGAGTGTCCCATCTGCAATATTTATAAATTTTTTAGGTAAAGCACCTCAATGGTATAAATACACCATTATTGCATTTTTAATAATTAACCCGCTGCTGTTTCAATTAAACCCTTATTTGTCTGGCTGGGTACTGGTTATTGAGTTTATTTTTACACTGGCCATGGCGCTCAAGTGTTACCCACTGCAACCTGGTGGTCTACTTGCCATTGAGGCACTATTAATTGGTATGACATCAACCACGCAAGTTGAACATGAAATAGCACAAAACCTAGATGTGCTTTTATTACTTATTTTTATGGTTGCCGGTATTTATTTCATGAAAGATCTGCTGCTGTATATTTTTACCAAGTTAGTGGTTTCAGTAAGAAGTAAAACCGTTTTATCGCTTGCGTTTGCAATAGCTGCTGCGTTTTTATCAGCTTTTTTAGATGCCCTAACTGTAATGGCGGTTGTTATTGCGGTGGCCATGGGCTTTTATAGTATTTATCACAAGGTGGCCTCAGGAAAAGATTTTATTAGTGAGCACGATATTAACGATGATAACCAAGTAAAAGAGATAAACCGTCAAGAGCTTGAAGAGTTTCGTGCTTTTTTACGTAATTTACTCATGCATGCCTCGATTGGGACCGCACTTGGCGGCGTGTGCACTATGGTTGGTGAACCACAAAACTTAATTATTGCAGAGCGAGCAAGTTGGCTATTTGGTGAGTTCTTTTTAAGAATGCTGCCCGTTTCTTTACCCGTGCTTTTTGCGGGCTTATTAACAACCTTTTTATTAGAAAAAACAAAAACCTTTGGCTATGGGGCAAAACTGCCAGAAACAATTCATGCTATTTTAAAAAACCATGCACAAACACTTGATAAAAAACGTACCAAACGCGATAGAGTGAACCTCACAATTCAAGCACTTATCGCTATCTGGTTAATTACTGGCTTAGCGTTACATTTAGCAACCGTGGGCTTAATTGGTTTATCGGTAATTATTTTAGCCACGTCGTCGGCCGGCATAATAGAAGAGCACCAACTCGGTAAAGCCTTTGAAGAGGCCCTCCCCTTCACTGCACTACTTTGTGTATTTTTTAGTGTGGTTGCAGTAATCATCGATCAACAACTCTTTACTCCCGTGATTACTTGGGTACTAACATTTGAAGGGCACTTACAATTGGTGATGTTTTTTATCGCTAATGGATTGCTTTCAATGGTCAGTGATAATGTATTTGTCGGCACTGTATATATAAATGAAGTTGCTGCAGCTCTAAAAGCAGGTCAAATAACTCGAGACCAATTTGATTTACTTGCAGTGGCAATAAACACCGGCACAAACTTACCCAGCGTGGCCACCCCTAATGGTCAAGCTGCTTTCTTATTCTTACTGACATCAACACTAGCTCCCGTGTTACGCCTATCTTACGGTCGAATGGTGTATATGGCTTTACCTTACACTTTTGTGCTTACCTTTGTTGGGTTAAGCGCGACTTATTTTGGCTTGAGTGAAATAACCAGTTTGTTTTATGACTGGGGGATAATACAACACCACATCCCTGTAGCGAATTCTGGGCATTAAGAGCTTCCCCGACTTTGAGGAGCTAGGAAATTTCATAGCTCCTCACTTTTCCCTTTTACTTGCTCCGCTGTTTATCCTACGTCATAATCTAAGCCCTTATTTAAATACGGATTTGTTATGAACTGGCTTGCTAATCTAAGTACTCAGCGTACACCTTGGTTATTATTCAGTGGGATTGTTTTTCTGCTTGAAGTCATCGCGCTCTTTTTCCAATACAACATGGGGTTAGCGCCGTGCATTATGTGTATTTACCAACGCACCGCGGTATTAGGCTTACTTTTTGCCGGTATTATTGGCGCCAGTAAACCAAACAACCTCGTAGTCCGTATTGTCGCTTATACAGTGTGGGGGGTTTCAAGTGTATGGGGGTTACTAATAGCTCGTGAGCACATTGAAATGCAAACAACCACTGACCCCTTCGCATTTAGCTGTGAGTTTGAGCCAAATTTTCCAGAGTTTATGCCATTACATCATTGGATACCGCAATTTTTTGAGGCAACCGGTGATTGCGGAAACATAGATTGGCAATTTGCAGGCTTAAGTATGCCAGCATGGATGGAAGTTATTTTTGTATTGTTTACCGCCACACTCTTTATATTGGTGGCCAGCCGATTAATAACTAAAAAGTCACTTTAATATGTTTACTTTTTTTTCAAGCCACGTTGACGAACTTAAACACTTAAAAGTTCGTCAAAGACAAACCGTTATTGCGATCTCGTTAAGTATGCTCTCTCCTAGTGACAGAGTGTTAATGCGTATTGTAAAGCTTATGCTGCTAAGCCCATTTTTTTTAATATTTACCCTTTTTGAAGGATGGCTACTCGTGCCCTTTTTGATTGTGGCTGGTTTAAGCTACCCGCTATTAACTGCCCCCGTAGATGTTAATTTTGCTAAAAAGCACCTTGGTGCTGCCTTAAAACAGTTTTATCAGGGCGCATAGCGCCCTTTTAAGTTAAAACGCCACCTTTCCATCAAGTTTGGCTAGCATTTTTTTACCCACCCCTTTTACTTTAGCTAGATCTTCAAGTGATGCGAAATCACCATTGGTTTCTCTATAATCGATAATTGCCTGTGCTTTTTTCTTGCCGACACCTGGTAACTTAATTAACTGTTTTAAATCAGCAGTATTAATATTAACCACGGCTGATTGCATCTGCTCTGATAGCATATCGCTTTGCGCAAAGGTGGTACCCATAGGTAATAAACATAAAGCAGCGGCTAATGAGATGATTTTAATTAATTTCATACTATTTCCTTTTGTGTTCTCACATGAACATTTGTTGATTATTTACACCCAGCACTTTTACATAACGTTGTGGTTACTAAGTACTAACGGTAACAATCACTCCTTGCGACTCCTTTACTGCAACGCGTTATAAAGTGACTTAATAAATAAAGTAGAGTTACTCTTTATTGTCAACCAAGCTGCAGATAAACTAAGGCTAAAGCTTGCAAAAACGCGCGCAAGCTTGTACTGTATATAAAAACAGTAATCTAATGATTTAAATTAATCATATTGCCACGTAAGTAAGCAGGAGAAATCATGGCTGTTGTTGTTAAATATGTTGTAGAACGAAACGGAGTCGAGCGCATGACGTTTACTACTAAAAAAGAAGCTGATGCCTATGACAAAATGCTCGATATTGCCGAGTCACTAGAACTCATGCTTGAAAAAGTAGATGTACCACTAAGTGAACAACAGGTTGAGTCGCTCGCGCTGGAGATTGCAAAAAGTAAAGACGACTTTATGGCCGTACTTAAAGGTGGTAAAGAAGTACCCGCCAAGGCTAAAAAAACAAAGTCAGATAACGTTGCAGATATAAAAGAGAAAGCAGCGAGTTAGTACTTTTAAAAGCTCAATAGTAATTATTAAAAAAACTGAATTCGTTATTCGAATTCAGTTTTTTTATGCCTTTAAATAACCTGAACTCTGGTTAAGAGATTTACTAACGTATTGAATCAAAAAATGATATTTATGTTTATTTTTCTCTAGCCAGAGATTTCCAGTGAAAACAAGGCGAAATTACGCGTCAATAGCTAGCCTATTGCAAGTAAATTCAACGCAGTTAGCGCTGAAAATAGCTGCTTGAGATAGATTTATTATCCAGAGTTCAGGTTAAATAATAATAGCTAAAGGCAAGTAATCGGTGATTAAGCGTCATAATCTCAGCTGTTTAAACGAGATGAATGGTCTCTGCTAAAGGTCAGCCAATAAAAAATGCCAACCAGTTAAACTGATTGGCATTTATAAAAACCAACACTTTACGTTAGCTAATCAGTTACAATGACGATTCAACTTCATCAAACAGATCAGTAATTTCTTTTTTCGGTTCAGCTGTCACAAGGCTTCCTACCACAATAGCAATACTCGCTAAAATGAAACCTGGGACGATTTCATAAATTACACTGCTTAAGCTCTCACCATTAATGGTAATAGGCGCATAAATCCATACAAGCACTGTTAAAGCACCAACAACCATACCGCTAATAGCCCCTTTTAAGTTCATACGTTTCCAGTAAAGGCTAAACAAGACAAGTGGACCAAATGCAGCACCAAAACCAGCCCATGCGTTGCTAACTAAATCAAGTATTGAACTATTACGGTCATACGCTAGGTAAATAGCAAATAACGCAACCAGTATTACGCTAATACGCCCTACTAACACCAGCTCAGTTTGCGAGGCATCGCGGTTTAAGTAAATCTTGTAGAAGTCTTCAGTAAGCGAGCTTGAACACACCAATAATTGCGATGAAATCGTACTCATAATCGCAGCTAAAATAGCAGCCAGTAGGAAGCCAGCAATTAATGGGTGGAAAATAAGTTCAGCTAATACTAAGAAAATGGTCTCTTTATCGGCAATAGGCATTTGGTTTTCAATCATAAAGGCAGCACCAAATAAACCGGTAAATACCGCACCAATCGCAGATAGTGTCATCCAAGACATACCAATACGACGCATAGTTGGCATTTCTTTCACTGAGCGAATAGACATAAAGCGAACAATAATATGTGGCTGACCAAAGTAGCCTAAGCCCCAAGCCATCGCAGAAATAATAGCAATGGTAGAACCACCAGCAAACCAATCAAGCATATTCAATGAATGGATTTCACTGGCTTTTGGTGAACTTAACAACTGCTGGTAATTTGCATTTGCTAAAGTATCCATAAATGGCTGATCAAGCATCATATAAGTAGCGATAGGTACTGCAAGCAAGGAGATAAACATAATACAACCTTGCACGAAGTCTGTTAGGCTAACCGCTAAAAAACCACCAAATAAGGTGTAAACAACAACCACACCCGTGGTGATGTATAAACCCATTTCGTAACTCATCTGAAATGAATTTTCAAATAACTTACCACCGGCGACTACGCCTGATGAAGTATACAAAGTAAAGAACACAATAATAACAATTGCAGAGATCACACGGAGGATATTCTTGTTATCATCAAAACGATTTGCAAAATAATCAGGGATGGTAATAGAGTCATTTGCTTTTTCAGTATAAACACGCAGTCTTGGGGCGACTAAGAAATAGTTTGCCCATGCGCCTAATACTAAGCCAATAGCAATCCAAACCTTGCTAAGCCCAAATAAGTACATTGCGCCAGGTAGGCCCATAAGTAACCAACCACTCATGTCTGATGCACCCGCTGATAAGGCAGCAACACTGGGGGCTAAATTACGACCACCTAGCATATACCCTGATATATCGCTGGTAGATTGCTTATATGCGTATAGTCCTATTCCCAGCATTACAATAAAATATAATGCCAGTGAAATAATCATTCCTGTTTCCAAATTTGCCTCCACTTAAATAAGTAATAACAGGCTTTTAATCCAAATAATGACTCTTGAAATCTTATAATTAAGACAGTATTGGAATAAAAGCTTTCTACTGAACTATAACACGGTAATTGCTAATAACTCCAACCCGCTCATTTAAGTAGATAAAAAACCATCGGTTAGCTCACTTTTGCAACAAATAAAATGAAAAACAATAAAATTAGATTAAGAAATACCAAACCAACCATAGTATTTTATTAATAATGTTCATTTTACCGATGCTATTTTGAATGTTTTCCAATATATTATTACAATGTTAATCAATTTCTACTCTTTCGGAATCCAATATGTATTTTTACGCTGCTCGGCAACCTATTTTAGATCGCAATAAAGAACTAATTGGCTATGAGCTTTTATTTCGTGATGGAGTTGATAACGTATTTCCAAATATTGACGGCGATGAAGCCACGTCTCGACTGATTGAAGGCAGTCAATTTAACTTTGGCTTAGAAGATTTAACTGATAATAAACCCGCTTATATTAACTTTACCTTAGACACCTTGTTAAAAGGCTACCCAACCCTTTTAAACAAAGATGGGGTGGTAATTGAAATACTCGAAACCGTCCAGCCAGGTAAACGCTTATTGGCAATTGTTAAAGACCTAAAAGAAAAAGGCTATACGCTAGCGCTAGATGACTATGCACATCAACCTGTATGGCGGCACTTTTATCCGTTTATCGATATTATTAAAGTCGACTTTTTAACTTGTGATATTGAAAACGTTAAAACGATCATAGAGGATTTAAAACCTTACCCACATATCAAGTTACTCGCAGAAAAAGTTGAAACTTACGAGCTTTACAATCAAGCTTTTGAACTAGGTTTTGAATACTTTCAAGGCTTTTTCTTTTCAAAACCAGAAATGGTGCAAAGCAAGGCGTTACCGCCATCGGGCATGGCATTGGCTGAGCTACTCTATGAAACATCCAGCGTAGAAATGGATCTTAAAAAAATCACCGATGTATTTGAGCGTGATGTCAACTTATCGTATAAGCTGCTACGCTACTCAAATTCGGCAGCATTTGCTCGCCGCTCTGAAATAAACACTATAAAACAAGCGCTTATTGTATTGGGCGCGGCTGAAATAAAAAAACTACTCTCTTTATTATTTGCCGCACAAGTCTCTGCAGACAAACCTCTGGAGCTTATTAGGTTGTCGCTAACACGCGCGCGTTTTTGTGAGCTTTTAGCAATTTCACATGGCAAACTTAGAGATACAGGAATAGCATTTTTAACCGGCATGATGTCGCTTATGGATGCCATACTAGATGAAGAGATGGACAGTGTAATGCTTAAACTACCGCTTTCAAATGAGATAAAAGCGGCATTGTTAAACAATGAAGGGCTGCTTGCTGAGTATTTAAACTTAGTAACCCTCTATGAGCAGGGTAACTGGCACGCTGCTAACGATAAAGCCCAACAGCTTAACTTAGGTGATGATGTGCCTGATGCTTACCACGAAGCACTTAATTGGGTTAGTGAACAAATGCAGATAATGATTGATAATTAAAGCGCTCATTAGTAATTAATAACTAAAAATAAAACGCCAGCATTTGCTGGCGTTTTATTTTTATTAAAGGCTTTCTAAGAAATCTTCGTCAAAATCTTCAGGCTCTTCTTTTATTGGCGGATTGCCATCGTAGAGTTCATATAACTGACGCTGAAAGTAAATGTCTTTAACAAACAGGTATGGGTCTAATGAATCATTTAATAAACCCTCTTGAGCCATTAAAGACGCCCTTGCCTCAACCGCCTTTAACGCAAACACTAAAATTGTTTGTGGTGTTGTCAGTGCAATTTTAGGTAAAACCACATTATCAACAACATCACCGGTTAAGTTGCGTGCAGTTGATGGCCCCATTGCAGGGATCATTAAATAGGCACCATCGCCTACTCCCCACACACCTAAGGTTTGGCCAAAATCTTCATCAGTTACTTCAAGCCCTAACGAACTTGCAACGTCAAATAAGCCAAACACCCCCACCGTAGAGTTCACTAAAAAGCGCGCAAAATTAATTCCGGCACTGCTTGGCTTTCCTTGCAGACCCGCATTAATAATATCAACCGGTGCTGTAATATTATCGGTAAAATGCACAATACTTCGACGCACAGGCTGTGGGGTTACTGTTATATAACCCACTGCCGCAGGCCTTAAAATATAAGCATCAAGTACGTCCATATTAAAGTCATAAATAGGTCTGTTTACACTTTGTATGGGATCGCGCTCATCATATTTACTCTCAGGCACTTGAGCACAACCCGATAACGTGAGTAAACATAATAAAAGTAAGCCTTGTTTTAACATCTCAAATCCTTAAGGTATTAATGTATCAATGTTCAGTTGCACTTGGCGCACCTCTTTAGAAGCAAGCACTTGAGAATGCCCTTCAAGCTCCCCAGTGCTTGGCATAACTGAATCATCATTAGAGATACGCGCAGAAATGATAATTTCACTCGCACTCGATAAGTTTAGCCCTGCCATCATGGCATTAGCATCGCTCAGCTCAACCGTAATTGGAAAGCTATAGTCTGTTAGTTTGACCACGGCTAAAGGCATCGGTGATCCCTTAGCCGCTTTAGCAAACACAAACAAAATACCGTTATTGGGCTGTTTATCTACAAGTTGGCCATCGATATCAACGGTAACTTGAATACTTTGAGCCGCTAACTGCTCGCCACTGGTTGCCACGTTTTGCTGAGCAATTTGTAGATCGATTTCGCTAATACGTTGGTTGATCATAGCATAGCGCGTATCAGACTCATCCATACTTGCAAGTAGCACCTCAAACGCTGCCTTTGCCTGTAGCCAGTCTTTTCTCTCAAAGGCGATTAGTGCAAGTAACGAAATCGCATCAAGGTTATTTGGTTGAGCTTGCAGTACTTTAGAAAGCATACCCGCTGCACGAGTCATGTTTTCTTCACTGCCCTCAAGTAATAGCACCTGAGAGTAGCTAACAAGCGCTTGCATATTATCAGGGTTTATTTTTAATGTTTTATCGAATGACTGTTTCGCCATATCAAATTCATTTAGCATTAAAGCAACACGCCCTAACAACATCCAAGCGACTTCATCATCACCGCTTTGACTTAACTTAGTACGCAGTGCTAGGGCAAACGCTTGTAACTCATTTTTAGTTAACGGCTCGCCCTTTTGCATTACGGCGCGCTGACCATAATCGGCCAAGTTATCCATTGCATCATGCCAAGCTGCAATTTGTTGCTGGCTGCCTGTCATTGCATAGAAAATACCTGCTAATGCAATTAAAAACGCCGCCCCTGTTAAAGCAAATATACGATTGTCACCACGGCTATTTAGTGACTTCTCCGGCGATAATTCATTAAGTAAACGGCGTTTTAATTCAATAATAGCTTCGCTGTGATTTTGCGAGTCTATACGTTGATTATCTAAATCTGCCTGTAATTCAACTAAACGCTGTTCATAAATGCTGATAAGCTGTGCATTGGCGTTATGGGTGATGGTTACTATGCGCTCTTTTTTTAAAAAAGGCACAATAATAAACAGCAATGCAATGAGTGTGAGTAAAGCAAAAGACGCCCACATTAAAATCATTTAACTTTGCTCCTGATGTTTATTTTGTTTAATCAGCTTATTGAGCATCACTTCATCAGCGTCACTCCAGGTTTGTTTTACCGACGCTTTACGTTGGCGAATCACAATAAAGCCAAACCCAATTATTACGATGAGTACCGGAAGTACCCACAGTATTAACGTGGCAGGTGTTACCGGTGGATCGTAATGAACAAAATAGCCATATCGATCAATCATGTAATCAATAACTTCATCTTTGGTTTTGCCATCTTTTACCAACGCCAGCACTCGCTCGCGCAAGTCTTTTGCGACAACGGCATCAGAGTCAGCAATATTCTGATTTTGACACTTCGGGCAACGTAATTCTTTTGTTAGCTCTTCAAAGCGAACAGCTTGCTCGTTGCTATCAAATTGATAACGGTCTTGCTGAGCAAACGCAGCTACACTAACAAACAAGCTAAGGGTTAATAAAAACAATCTCATGGCTGCAGCTCCTGCATAATAGGCGCAAACTTAGCACGCCAAACTCGAGGGTTTATATCACCAGTGTGATGTAACAAAATGGTGCCATTTTTATCTACTAAAAATGTCTCTGGTGCACCGGACACCCCTAAATCTAAAGACAATGAACGTTCTAAATCTAAAATATTAAATTGATAAGGGTCGCCCGCACGTGAAAGCATATTACTCACATCATCACGCAGCGCTTGCATATCAAATGGGCCATCAAAATCGGCGTCGTAACTTTGTACATAATACAAGCCGATAATTTTAACCCCTTGCTCGCGTAGCTTAGTTAAATAGCCAAGCTCAGCTAAACACGTCGGACACCATGTACCCCAAACGTTTAGCAAATACACGTCACCCTTTAGCTGCTCATCAGTCCAACGTTTATCGTCTTGCATTAAATCAGGTAAATTAAACGCAGGCACCGTTTGACCAATTCGCCCTGTTTGTATTTCCCGCGGGTTGGCAAACAACCCTTGGTATAAAAACACACAAATAAAGATAAAAATTAATAAAGGGGCAATTGCGATAAGTTTACGGTTCATACTGCCCCCTCTATTTCATCTTTTCGCGGTGAGGCGCGATAGCGCTTATCGAATAAAATCACAAAACCAGCGAGTGAGATCAGAATACCGCCAATCCACATCCAACGTACAAACGGTTTATGGTAAATGCGTAATGACCATGCCCCTTCACTTAGTTGCTCACCAAGCGCAAGATATAAATCACGAGTGAATCCGGCATCAATAGCGGCTTCGGTCATAAATTGCATACCAATATCGTAACGACGCTTTTCTGCATATAAACGCGTTACAGTGTCATTCTCTTTTAATACCGTCACGACACCAGCATGACCACTGTAGTTTGCACCACGAATAGTCTTCACACCTTCAAAGCGGTATTGATACTGGTTAAGCTGCACGATATCGCCTTGCTTCATCGATACATCACGCTCAACTGAATACGTCGAGGTGAGTGTAATGCCCGCTATAACAAAGGCTAAACCAACATGCCCCAGCACCATTGCCCAATAACTTAAACCTAAACGCTTTATGCCGAGTGTAAGCGAGCCATGAACCGCTGCTTTGGTATATAAATCAATAAAAGTGGCAATAAATATCCATACACCTAGCGTGGTTGCTAAAAGTGTTAATGGAGTCACTACCTCATAGCTACTAAATAACCACGCACAGGTAATGATAATACTGACTAATGCGCCTACAAATATTTTATTTTGTAAAAAAGCCCACTTATTTTGCTTCCAACGCAGGAAAGGTCCAATGCCCATTAAAATAGCAAATGGCACCAGTAAAATAGCAAACATTTTATTAAAGAAAGGTTCGCCAATTGAAATACTGCCTAGCCCCATTTCCTTGTGCACCATAGGTAATAATGTACCTAACAGTACAATTAATGTAGCAACCACTAAGAAAATATTGTTTAACCAAAGTGCCACTTCACGCGATACAAATTTATAACGCCCTTCACTTTTAACTTGTGAGACACGCAAGCCATATAATGCTAAACCGCCGCCAACAACTACGGCCAAAAAGCCAAGAATAAATAAGCCACGATCAGGGTCTGTTGCAAAGGCATGCACCGAAACAATAATTCCTGAGCGAACGATAAAGGTTCCTAGTAAACTTAATGAAAACGCCGCAATAGCCAGTAACACTGTCCATGATTTAAATACGCCACGTTTTTCAGTCACACTTAAAGAGTGCAGTAACGCGGTTGCGACTAACCATGGCATGAGTGATGCATTTTCAACAGGATCCCAAAACCACCAGCCGCCCCAGCCTAGCTCTGAATAGGCCCACCAACTACCTATGGTGATACCTAAGGTTAAAAAGCCCCATGCCGTCATTGTCCATGGGCGTGACCATTTTGCCCAGGTGTTATCAAGCTTGCCGGTTAACAACGCGGCAATAGCAAAGGCAAAAGCAACAGAAAGACCGACATACCCCATATAAAGTAATGGAGGGTGAATGATCATCCCCGGGTCTTGTAATAATGGATTTAAATCGCGTCCCTCAACAGGGAAATAGGGCAGTAAACGTTCAAACGGACTTGAAAGTAGCAAGGTGTACATCATAAATCCGACACCTAAAAAGCCAAGCACACCTAATACGCGAGCACGAAGTACCCAAGGCAGTGACTTTGAACGCAAAGCAACAACGGCGGTCCAACCTGCCTGCATTAATAACCACAGTAAAATAGCGCCTTCATGGCCACCCCATGTTGAGGTTATTTTATAATACCAAGGCAAGGTGCTACTTGAGTGATACGCTACATAAGATACGGTAAAATCATCGGTTAAGCTGGCATAAATAAGCGCAGCAAAAGACAAAGCAACAAATGCAAACTGACCAATAGCAAGTGATGGCGCAGCGCGCATCAAACGAAGGTTTCCTGTGTGTGCACCCCAAAGTGGGAAAATACACAACAGAATACTCAGTACCATGGACAATGTTAGGGAAAAATAACCAAGTTCTGGGATCATATTAGCTCCCACTATCTAAATTGTATTTTGGTTTCTCGTGCTTAATTCCTTTTACTGCCTCGGCAACCTCGGCTGGCATATATTCTTCATCATGTTTAGCCAGTACTTCAAACGCTTCAATGACGTTAGGTTCAACTAACACACCTTGTGCAACAATTCCTTGCCCTTCACGAAATAGATCAGGCAAAATTCCTTGATAACGCACCGTGACCAATGGGCCAGTATCAATCAACTTAAAGCTTACCTGTAAGCTTTGCTCATTTCTTTGCACTGTACCAGGGACAACCATACCGCCAATGCGGAGCTTTTGTCCTATATGAGGCTTTTCTTTATTCGGGCCTTTACCATCAATTAATTCACTGGGGGTGTAAAACAAATTAATGTTTTCTTGTAAGGCGTACAACACTAAACCAATTGATCCACCAATACCAAAGAGTACGGCAATAATAACCAAAAGGCGTTTTTTACGTCTAGGGTTCACGAGGTTTGCTCCTGCTTAGAATTTTTAATTCGAGTTTCACGCGCAATTTGCTGCTCTACCGACGCTAAAATTTGTTTTTTGTCGCGTAACGAGCTAAATAAAATGCCTAATAAAATTAATGCGCATGTACCAAAAGAAAGCCATACATAAAAGCCATAGCCTCCCATTGCAATAAAATCTGAAAACGAGTCAAACTGCATAATTACCCCTTAGTTAACAACTGTCGCACCCATGGGCGGTGCTTTTCACGGTGTAAAATTTCATTTTTAAGACGAATTAAAGTCACAGTGCCAACAAACGCGGCAAAGGCTAAAATATTAATCATTAACGGCCAAAACATACTTGGATCTACCGCGTCGCGGTTAAACTTAGTGATGCTTGCCCCTTGATGCAGGGTATTCCACCATTCCACCGAAAAGTGAATGATAGGCAAGTTAATAACCCCAACAATAGCTAAGATAGAGGCGGCGCGACCGGCTGATTTTTTATCTTCAAAGGCATGGTACAAAGACAACACCCCTAGATATAAAAATAACAAAATAAGTTCAGAGGTCAGTCTTGCATCCCATACCCACCAAGCACCCCACATAGGTTTACCCCATGCAGCACCGGTGATTAAGGCTATTGCGGTCATGCAGGCACCTACGGGTGCTATTGCAATCACCGCAAGCTCTGCATTGCGTAATTGCCATACAAGCGCAACAATGGCAGCAATCGCCATTGATGAATAGGCGCCCATAGATAAAATAGCGGAGGGCACGTGAATAAAAATAATACGGTAACTGTCTTTTTGTTGGTAATCGGCAGGAGCAAAACCTAATCCCCATACCCAACCAACAACCATACTAATAACCGTTACTACTGCAAAATATGGCAGTAGAGTATTGCATAATTGATATGCTCGCTCTGCTTTCGCATACGGATGTAACCACTTCCACATATTAACTTACACTCACTTTTAATGCTGATGATATGGCAATTGGCGCACTGATAATCGCAACGACTAACATCGCACCAAGGATTGCAAGCTGACCACTGTAATCCAGCGACATAGTGCTGGTATCAATAGCGGAAGTTGCAAAAATTAAAACCGGAATATACAAAGGCAAAACGAGCAGACTCATTAAAATGCCGCCTTTTTGTAATCCCACAGTCAAGCCCGCCCCTATTGCGCCTATGAAGCTTAATAAAGGCGTACCCAATAATAGCGTTAATAACGTAGCCATTAGGGCCGTCGTATCTAAATTTAGTAGTAAAGCAAATAAAGGAGTCATTAGCACTAACGGGAGGCCGGTGATCACCCAGTGTGCGGCTACTTTGCCCAGCACCGTTAATGATAAGGGGTATGACGAAGCAATGAGCTGCTCCAAAGAGCCGTCGTGGTAATCATCTCTAAACAGTTTATCAAGGCCAAGCATGGTCGATAATAAAGCCGCCACCCAAATAATGCCCGGTGCCATCCTTGATAACAAGCCTGGCTCTGGCCCTATGGCTAATGGAAACAGTGAGATAACAATTAAAAAAAACAAGATAGGATTAACTATTTCAGCGCGCTGACGAAAAGCGAGCTTAACGTCTTTGCTAAATACCGCGACAAATAACTGCCAATATGAATGCTGTCGTGTCATTAGTGGCGGTACTCCAAAGTCAACGTTTGTAAGTCACTAAAGTGGGTGGTTAAATCTTGGTGTGTTGTTAACAAAATAGCGCCCCCCTTTGATAAGTGCTCAGTAAAACGTTGCTGTAAAAAGGCAACCCCGCTTTTATCTAGCGCCGTGAAAGGTTCATCTAAAATCCATAACTTGGCCTCAGATAACCATAATCGAACGAGAGCCACCCGTCGCTGTTGACCCGCAGATAACGTTCTTACAGGTACATCTTCCAGCCCCACTAAACCTAACTTACTTAATAAAGGGTATAAGTCAGGAGTATCAACATAACCATTAATAGCCAACCAATGTGCTACATTTTCAAGTGCACTAAGTTGTACGTTAACACCGGTTTTATGGCCTATAAATAATAAGTCTCTGGCATATTCGTCATAATATTTTTTGATAGATTGATTTAGGTATAAAATATCACCTTCATCCGGCAGCGAAAAACCAGCAATAATGCGCAATAATGATGTTTTACCAGCCCCATTAGGGCCAGCTAACTGCATGATTTGACCGCTTTTAAGGCTAAAATTAAGTTCATCAAACAAACAACGCTCTTGCTTGATACAAGTAACGGACTTAATGTGTAACAAGATGACGATTCTCTCTGCCAAAAATTAGCCGTAAGTCTACCATAATGATAGGGTAATACGAATATTGCTTTAGAATCGATTTACTTAAAATAAAGAAAACTTGATATAAAATAATGAATACACCAACGCACATCACATTGTCTAACCCACAGGTTAGTAATCAAACAACTGATTCTGGTAAGGCTGCGTTAGCAACACTGCCACCTGAAGTGCTGGCGGCAAAAAATATTCAGTTTTCTAAAGATTCAGTCACGCTTGATGTGTTTATGAATAAGCATTGGCAAACGATTCGCCTTGGGACAACTGAGACATTCACAAACGTTGAAAAAATAGCAAGCGCTAACATACAGTTAAGTGCAGATGGTAAAAGCTTAACCATCATCCCTAACAATACAACTTTAACAATTAAACAACCGGCTCAGTTGCAACGATTTTTAAATTTTATAAACACCCAAAGTGATATTCAAAACAGTCCACTATCACTTCAGGTGGTATTACAACCAACACCAAAGTTGGTCATTGAAAAATTTAATGCCAGTATTGCTATTAATAAACACGTTGCACAATTACTCGCAGATGAGCTTTTAATAAAGGGGATGATTGAAACGGATAGCAAAGGTACACGACTTAATATTATTAACCGTTTTGCTGATATAGTGCATTCACAGCCAATAAACCAAGCCAAACTAACACAGTTGCTTGCCAGTAATTTAACCCCTGCTCAGCTTCATGCTATGCCTAAGTTTGCGATATTAAGCCCAAACTCTTTTAAAGACTCATTAACTATTAACCTAAGTCATCGACAATTAAGTGAACTACCTACCATCCCGACTAAGGTAAACATTACTCACCAAGCAGATAAATTACTGATCAAAACCGCTTATCACACTATGACTGTGAGCCTTAAAAACTCATTTAGTAAACCGTTTAATGAGATGCTCTCTTTGCAACAATCGCAAGGCCTAATTGATTCCTCGCCAAGTAAACAGCATCCGCTCATCACGATAAACAGTCCCATTCAATCATGGTTAAAAAGCAGTTTTGCTGATTTTAAAACACGTATTTTAGATGCGGTAAAGTACTTTGAAAGCAAGCCATTTACGACCTCGGTAAGCTCATCTCAAAAACCAGAATTTACTGGCAATGCTCAGCAAAAATGGCTCACTTCAATGCAAAAAATTGACATGACACAATTAAAAAACGTGTCAAATTTAGCGCCGCCCCTAATGCAATTTACCCAGCAAATAAAATCAAGCGTTTCTATGTGGCAACAACAACCGTTAGTAGCACACACTTTATCTCCTTTAGTAACTCCTTTTTCATTCCCACCAACTAACGCGGTTACATTTGGTCAGAGCTTACAGCCTTTAGAAAAACTCTTATTAGCGACGGTTATAAAACAAAGTCCAAGCACCTTAATAGAACAAAAAGATGCGACCAACCAAATAGTAAGCAGCCAACTTAATACCATTACAAGCAAACTGACGGATCAAGGAACCGATTTAAATCGTTTAGTTAATCAGGCTTTTAATCGCATGTTGTCAGATACTAATTTACACCCAACAACCATACAGCGCGAAATACTCAGCACCATAAAACCCACACAACTTCAAAGCGACATCTTACAAAGCTCGTTTAATAGAGGTGTTGAACAGCTTTCATTAAGCATTTTAGCCGCGCCTATCATTAACCAAAATCCAAGTGCGGTGAGTATTAATAATCAAACGGGTTTAGAAGCTTTACTGCAGGTTTTATTACCGACGTTTAAAGTGGGTAATAGCGCCAATAAATTGTTGGAACAATTACAGCAACCACAAGTACAAGCATTAGCAGGTGAATTAAGCCAAATTAAAAACACCTTAAGCCAAGTACAAGCTCCCGTTTTGAGCCAGCAGCCTGACACAAACGCCTTAGTGCAATTTTTATTACCGATGAAGCTGCCTGCTGAAGCGGCGCAAACAGAAATAACTTTAGGGCAGTATAAAAAGCACAGTAGCGGTAAACTAGCGGATAAAAATGTCTGGTTTGTTAGGCTCAACTTTGATTATGCCGAACTGGGTAAGCTACAAATAATCGCAGAACTCATGGATAAAGCTTTAGATTGTCAGTTGTTAGCCTCAACCCAAGCGGTGAGCGCTTTAGCTCATCCACATCTTGATAATTTACGCTCAAAACTGGCAAAACAAGGCTTACAAGTGGGTGAGCTTAAACTAAAACGAGCGGATGACAACCATCAAGCATTTTACCAATCCCATGCCATTATTAATATTAAGGTTTAGTCATGACTGAGTCATCAAAAAGCAATTCAGCAATTGGACTACTCTACGAGGCGGGACATTCACCCATTGTAAGTGCTAAAGGGTTTGGTGAACTGGCGGATGAAATTATTGCCCTAGCCAAAGAAAAAGGAATTTTAATCCATCAAGATGAAGCACTTGCAAATACACTATCGAAACTAGACCTCGCAGAAGAGATCCCCAAAGAGTTGTACTTTGTTATTGCTGAGCTCATTGCGTTTTCATACGTGGTTAGAGGAAAGTTTCCGCCTGGTTGGCAAGACTTTCAGGGAAAGCTAAATATAAAAGCATAACGCAGTGTTATAAAAGCAAAAAAGGCGCTAAGCGCCTTTTTGTTTGTGTAATGAAAACAACAGTTCAGCCTCGGCGCGGGGTAATTCACATTCGCGAATAACCTCATCTAAATCAGCACCTAACTCAACCATTTTTACTGCACGAGAGTATATTTTAGCATCGGGGTCATCGTATTTTTGAGCTGCTTGTTGCTGTATCAGCTCTTGGTTTTGTTGTTCTACCTCAAGCACACGCTTACCAATACTCAGTAAACCGGTTCGCAACTCTGACACTTCGCTACGTAAAATATTAATCTGCTCTGATGAATCTTTAAACTGTTGTAATTGCGCGCCAAGCTCACTCGCATAGCGCTTTTTAAACATCACAATTAAAAGCAGCGAGAATAGTCCAAAAACTAAACCCGCAATAGCAATACCAAGTAATAACATAGTTTTATGTAGAGAAGCTTATATATCGCTTAACTCATCCCATTCGTCATCACTAAGTAGTTTATTTAAATCAACCAGAATAAGTAACTCATTGTCGCGGTTACATACACCTTGAATAAATTTAGCACTTTCCTCTGTACCTACATTTGGCGCACTGTCAATTTCAGAGCTACGTAGGTAAACAACCTCAGAAACGCTATCGGCTAGAATGCCAATCACTTGCTCTTCTGCTTCAATAATTAAAATACGTGAATTATCCGTCGCTTCAATATCAGGTAAACCAAAACGAGAGCGAGTATCAATAACGGTAACAACATTACCACGTAAGTTAATAATACCAATCACATACGAAGGCGCACCTGGTACAGGAGCAATCTCGGTGTAACGCAGTATTTCTTGCACTTGCATTACATTTACGCCATAAGTTTCATCTTCTAGCTTGAACGTAACCCACTGCAAAATCTCATCATTATTATCTGCATTTTTCTTAGCTGACAGTAATTTATCTTCACTCATGCTCTTACCTCGTAATGGTCATTACTTGTGACGGCTATCTAAGCCTTTCTCTAATAGTGCGTTTAAATTATTAACATCTATTAAAGCACACATTTTTTCTTTAATTACTCCAGCAAGCCATGGGCGCTTACTGTTATTTGTACGCCATTTTACATCTTCTTTACTCAATGTAATGTTATTTATTAGTTTTTCTGCTAATAAACCCCATTGGCTATCACCTAAAGTGATGAGATATTGATAATTTAAAGATGCCTCTAACTGCTCATCGTACTTTTCAGGCATAACCCAGCGAGCGGTATCAACAACATTGAGCTTTTCTTCTCGGTTTATCATAACCCCTTTAAACCACTTAGGCTTGCCAAATAAATGATTTACTTCTCCAAGCTCATGAATGCCACCTAAGGCTTTTAGCGGCACCGCTAAAGTAAGCCCTGCCACTTCAAAAAACAGCGCTTGAAACTCACCATCAAAGTAGTCAGCTTCACCACCTACAACCACCTCTTGCTCAGGCACGACGTGTTGCTCTTGGTGGGTGTCAATTTCTACATTCGATACTTGCTTATTGAGCTTTTCAACTTCAACAACAGGCTCAACTATTACTGGTTGTTCTTTTTGCTCTTCATACGTTACCTGCTCAAGCAGTTTAGCAACAGGCTCAAGGTCTTTTGTTGGTTCGTCATCAGATAATAACGCCCCTAAGTACTGAGTGACTACTTTTTCATTAGCAAATAATTGCTTACTCATTTATTAACCTTGTTTTATTAAATATTTAAGTAATGCTTTATAAGCATAGACTCCACGCGCATTTGGGCAAAAATCTACCGGTACTTTTTGCGCTAAACTTGCATCTCTAAATTTAGTATCAACAGGAATAACGCCTGGCCATACTTTTTCTTTATACGTTTCTTGTAATGTTTTATAGGCCTCAAGCGATGCTTTGGTTCGTTTATCATACATAGTTGGAATTATAGTATATTCATAGCTTTTCGCTTGAGAGGTTTGCATTAACTCCATAGTACGCATCATTCTATCGAGCCCTTTAAGCGCCAAGAACTCAGTTTGCACCGGCACTAACACTCTTTCACAGGCGGCAAGCGCATTGACCATCAGCACACCTAAAACAGGTGGGCAATCTAAAATTGCGTAATCGTAATACTCGCTAATTTTAGCCAGTGTTTTTTTTAAAATCAGGCCCATTCCCGTTTTATTACCCATGCTACGGTCAAGTGTCGCGATCGCCATAGTTGCAGGTAAAATATCAAGGTTTTCAATTGTTGAGGGGCATAATGCTTGCAATATTTCTTCGCTTTTCATACTCGAGCCTCGAGTAAAAATATCGTAAACACTGACCTCTAAATCTTCTGAATCAATACCAAAGTAATAGGTTAGTGAAGCATGAGGATCTGTATCAATCAATAACACGCGCTTGCCTTGAAGCGCAAGGATCCCTGCAAGGCTAACCGCTGTAGTGGTTTTGCCTACTCCCCCTTTTTGATTGGCTACTGTCCAAACTTTCACATTACATCCTAATTACTGTTCGTTGCGCGTTGTAACACGGATGCCACCATGCGGTAAACGAATTATTTTTATTGTATCGTCTTGGGCAGGCAGCTCAATTTCTGGCTGACTTTGCTCTGATACTGAAATTGATGATTTCGTTTGTTCATCAGAGGGCTCGGGGGCTAAACCATATTTAGAAAGTGCAATCACGACTTTACGGTTTTCAGCACGCCCAGCTTCGGTATTATTATCGGCAAAGGGCGAGTATTGACCATACCCCTCAATGGCCATGCGCGCGGATTCAATGCCCAAACGCTCTAGCTCAACTAATATTGAGGTTGCACGCGCCACTGATAACTCCCAATTAGAACGAAATATTTCATTTCGTATGGTTTCGTTATCTGTATACCCGCGTACTCTTATATAGTTATCGACTGATGCAATGATTGCTTCAATTTTTTTTACAATCTCTTTGGCCTTGTTATGTGCAACAGCACTACCACTGGCAAACAACAATCCGGAATTGAGCTCAATAACCAACCAGTCTTGGCTTAGTTCTAAGCTAGCCTCGCCACTGCGTATCTCATCAATTAGCGACGATTGTAATTTAGCCAATAAACTATCCAGCGGCTTACCTAAGTGGCGTTGACTAATATTGCTATTGTCACTTTGACCATCGAGTAACATTGGGTCTTGCTCTAGCTCTTGAATACTTTCGCCATAGAGAATTTCAGCCTCAGGGGTCACCCTTTCAAGCAATAAAGCATCACCATTTACCCCGTTACCCTGCTGAGAATATTGTTTTGCAGACTTATCAAAAACATGCTCAAGAGAATCAGATAAAACCTTGATGTTGTCTTCTTTGTTTATCGCAATTGCATACAATACAACAAAAAATGCAAACATTATGGTCATATAATCCGCATAAGAAACTAACCAGCGCTCAGTATGTTGGCTCTTTAATTGGTGATGACGTAAGCGACGGCGTAACATAGGCGCTAATGGGCCTGTAAAATTGGACGTTCAACGCGGTAGGCTTCAAGCTTTAGTTCAATATTAATAGGGCTCTCACCTTGGCTAATAGCAATTACACCTTCCGCTAACATTTCGTGATAAAGCATCTTTTGCTCAACCCGTTGCTTTAGCTTATTGGCCATAGGTAAAAATAATAAATTAGCCAAACCAACACCATATATAGTTGCAATGAACGCGGTGGCAATACCCGTTCCTAACTGCTCAGGATCGTTAATAAATGACATGGCTTGAATAAGCCCAAGTACCGCACCTAAAATACCAATAGTTGGGCTATACCCACCCATTGCTTCATATACCCGGCTAGCATCAAGTAATCGTTCTCGCTCAAGTAATAAGTCAATCTCGAGGGTATCGCGTAGTTTTTGCTCTGAACAGCCATCAACTAATAAGCTCAGTCCTTTGGCGGCATAGGGATCTGAATGCGCAAGTGCTTCGCTTTCTAATGCTAAATACCCTTCTTGACGGGCTTTATGCGACCAGCGTTTTACTTGCTCAATAGCATCTTCAATATCATGGTCGTCGGTAACAAAAACCCAATGAGTAATACCAAGCATTTTTTTAAATGTATTGGCTGATGTTTGTAGCATCACCGCACCTAATGTACCGCCTAATACAATAATTAGTGCAGGCCCATTAAACAGCGCAGATACCACACCTCCCTCTAAAGAATAACCGATTGCAATAGCACCTAATGCAACCAGTAATCCTAAAACAGAAAGCTTATCCACAGCCAGCCTCTCTTTTTAAACGTGCAGCCACATCATGAAGGCTAATGCTTTCGCTCGCTAAACCTGCACTGGCTATCGCCTGAGGCATACCATAGACAACACAGCTTTTTTCATCCTGAGCCCAAATTGTAGCGCCAGTTTGCTTAAGCATGCGAGCACCATCACGACCATCTGCACCCATGCCTGTCAAAATAATGGCAAGCACATCACCTTGATACGCTTTGGCCGCACTGGCAAAGGTAATATCAACACTTGGTTTATAGTTTACTCGTTCATTTTTATCTTCAAACACACGAAGGGTTCTATTAGAGCCACGTCCTTCTACCATCATTTGCTGGCCACCTGGCGCTAAATAAGCGCACCCAGGTTGTAATCTATCGCCTTGCTGCGCTTCTTTTACCTTAATCTTACACAAGCCATCTAAGCGAGTAGCAAAAGCCGGGGTAAATGCAGCAGGCATATGCTGTATGAGTAAAATAGGGTGTGGAAAATTAGCAGGTAATTGCGTCAAAATAGTTTGCAGTGCAACCGGCCCACCTGTGGATGTACCAATAGCAACTAACTGATACTGCTTACCACTGGCACGCGCTGAGGCACTGCTGCTAGTAGATGCAGGACTCGCATTATTAAAGCTACGATCAGGTTGAACTATCGGCTTTTTAGCAAGGTTAGAAAAGCGCTCAGAGCTGTTTGACGCTGGTTTACTAATACTTGGAGATGGGGCCGTTCTCGTAATTCTTCCAATACGCTGGCGGCCTATTTCCTTAACCTTATTTTGCAATAACTTAATTGCATCATCGTTATTGCGAGCAATATCTTCAAACTTTTTAGGTAAAAAGTCCATCGCCCCAGCATCAAGCGCATCCAAAGTGGCAGATGCTCCTGCTCGTGTTAACGATGAAAACATTAAAATAGGTGTTGGATTACTCGCCATGATCTCTTTCACAGCACTAATACCATCCAGCACCGGCATTTCAACATCCATGGTGATAACATCAGGACGTAACTGAGCTGTTTTTTCGACGGCCTCTCGGCCATTTACAGCAAAGCCTATTACCTCAATGCCGCTGTCTTGTTCAAGAATTTCACTCACTCTGCGGCGAAAAAAGCTTGAATCATCAACTACTAAAACTTTAACAGCCATTTCGCTCTCTTATTCAATGAATGGGTAGGCATAAAGTTTATACCTACTTTTTATTATCCAGCGTAATGCTTTAGCATACTCGGTACATCTAATATCAGTGCAATTCCACCATCAGAGGTAATAGTCGCACCCGCCATACCCGGCGTACCTTGCAATAATGCATCTAGAGGCTTGATCACCACTTCTTCTTGACCTATTAGTGAATCAACAACGAACCCTACTTTTTGAGTCCCTATTTGCACAATAACGACATGCCCTTGTGCTTTTCGCTGACCTCTATCAGCGCCTTTTATAAGCCAATGTTCAAGGTAGAATAATGGAATCGACTTTTTACGAACAATAATCGTTAGCTGGCCATCAACCACATTAGTTTTTGTTAAATCTAAGTGGAATATTTCACTTACACCCGCTAGCGGCAAGGCAAAGGTTTGCTCTCCCACCACCACCATTAAGGTAGGCAATATCGCAAGTGTTAGTGGAACTTTGATTTCTAAAGTAGTCCCTACGCCCATTTCTGATTTTATGTTAACCGAGCCATTGAGCTGAGTGATTTTTGTTTTAACCACATCCATACCAACACCACGGCCAGAAATATCTGAGATTTCTTCTTTGGTTGAAAACCCAGGTGCAAAAATAAGGTTATAAGCTTCAGTATCAGAAAGACGACTCGCTTGGTCGTGATCAAGCACCCCTTTACTAATCGCAATCTTTTTAAGCTTTTCAGCATCCATACCGGCACCATCATCTTGGATGGTAAGCAGGATATGGTCGCCTTGCTGAGACGCTGATAAAGTAACAGTACCGGTTCTAGGTTTACCCGATGCTTCACGAATATCGGGCATTTCAATACCATGATCCACTGAGTTGCGCACTAAATGCACGAGTGGATCTGCCAATGCTTCCACTAAATTTTTATCTAAATCGGTGTCTTCACCAACAAGTAATAAATTAATATCTTTTTGCAGCGTTCGTGCTAAATCTCGTACTACACGGGGGAAACGGCCAAACACTTTTTTAATTGGCTGCATTCGTGTTTGCATTACTGCACCTTGGATATCAGCAGTCACAACATCTAAGTTGGAAATAGCTTTACCCATAGCCTCGCTGTCAGAGTTTGTTGCCAAGCTTACCAAACGATTTCGCACAAGTACTAACTCGCCCACCATGTTCATTATTTGGTCTAGGCGTTTGGTATCAACACGTACAGTTGTTTCTGCCGGTGGAGGCGCTGCTTTTTTGGGCGGCGCAGCTTTAGCTGCTTGTGCCGCAGGAGCCGGCTTAGCTGGCTCTGGTTTAGGCTGTGGCTTAGCTGCAGCAACTGGTTCTGGCTTTTTAGCTGCCACTGGTTCAGGTTTACTTACAGGAGCCGGTGTTTCTATCGACTTAGGTGCACCTTTACCATGAAGTTCATCAAGTAAGGCTTCAAACTCGTCGTCACTTATTTCATCATCGCCCGAGCTTTGCTCGTTACTTGGTGAAGCCACAGGAGCCGATGGTGTTTGTTGTGGTGTACTTGCGGTTGCTTGGCTCACTTCGCCAAAGCTGCCTACACCATGAAGTTCATCCAATAAGCTGTCAAATTCATCGTCAGTTATATCACCACTGACATCATTGCCACTTGATGATGATTGTTTTTCTTGTGGGGCTTGCCCTTTTCCATGAAGTTCATCAAGTAGGCTTTCGAATTCGTCTTCGGTTATTTCATCAATCTGAGACTCAGTACTGCTGCTATCTGGGCCGCTAAATAATTCATCAAAAGCAAACGGGTCTTCTTCAGCATCGTTGCTCGGTTGCTCTGCAACTGGTTCAGGCTCTACCGATGGAGTTTCCACAGGAGCTATATCTTCAACCACAGAATCGCCGGCAAGCTCTTCTGCTGTCGGTGGCTGCCCAAGTTTGTGAAGTACTGCAAGTAATTCTGGATCAGCAGGCTCTGGCTGGTCACGATTTTTAATCGTGGCAAACATTTCATTAATGGTGTCCAGTGCTTGTAAAATCACATCCATTAATTCAGAGTTAACTGTTCTTACACCTTGGCGCAGTAAATCAAACACATTTTCAGCACCATGACATGCATCAACAAGCTCTGTCATAGCCAAAAAGCCAGCGCCACCCTTTACAGTGTGGAAACCGCGAAATATTGCGTTTAGTAGCTCAGTATCATCTGGGTTGTTTTCCAGTTCTACTAACTGTTCAGATAAAAGCTCAAGGATTTCTCCGGCCTCTACTAAAAAGTCTTGTAAAATATCTTCATCGACTTCAAAGCTCATGCAGTACTCTCCTATTAGAAGCCCAAACTTGATAATAGATCATCAACTTCATCTTGATCAGATACAACATCATTACGCGTTTCTTTATCAATAATAGGCCCTTCGGGACCTGCTAGTGTTTGTGCAACAATGGGATCTTCTATTTTTTCTGGTTGTTCAGTTGGTTCAACCTCACCACCTTGCGCTGCAAATGCAGTTAACAGGTGAATTAAACTTTCTTCAACTTCACGGACAAGTTCAATAACACGGCGAATAACCTGACCGGTTAAATCTTGATAGTCTTGAGCCATCAGCACATTAGTCATCAGCATTTGTAACTCATCGGTTTTGTGATGAGAACTGCTCATAAACTTATCAATACTATGGCAAAGTGATTTAAACTCACCAAGCTCTATTTCGCGGTTCATTAAACGATCCCACGTTGGCTTGATATCAGCTATTTCGTCAGCGATTTCTTGTGCTAATGGTAAGCTTGCTTCAACCGCATCCATTGTCTTATTGGCTGCGTTTTCTGTCATTTCCATGACATAGTTAAGGCGTTTTTTTGCGTCAGGGATGGCATCAGTGGTAATGTCTGTTAAACGCGTGTCTAACTCGAAACTTTTTAAAGCTTCGTGCAGTTGACGCGTCAACTTACCCACCTCAGCAAATAACTGTGATTGCTCTTGTGAAGCTGTTTCTAAAATTAACTGATTCGCTTTATCTTGCTCACCATTTTCTAAAAAAACAACTAACTGGCGAGCTTGTTCTAAAGTAATCTGAGGCGCAGCAGGTGCTGACATAAGCCTCTCCCTCTCATTAACCTAAGCGTTCGAACACTTTTTCTAATTTAGTTTTCAATGTACCTGCAGTGAATGGTTTAACAATATAACCATTAACACCTGCTTGGGCCGCAGCAATTATTTGTTCTTTTTTAGCTTCTGCTGTAACCATTAAAACAGGAATATGCTTTAATTTTTCATCAGCTCGAATTGCCCTTAAAAGATCAATACCTTGCATGCCTGGCATATTCCAATCTGTTACAACAAAATCAAACGCTTGATTTTGCAACATAGGCAAAGCAGTTGACCCGTCATCTGCTTCTTGAACATTGGTAAAACCTAAATCGCGCAACAGGTTTTTAATAATACGTCTCATTGTTGAGAAATCATCAACAACAAGAATTTTAATGTTTTTATCCAAAACATCCTCCAGTGAGGCCTGAACCTTTATTTACTTACTTCTAGTTTATCCAGTCATTGATTTTTGCTTTAAGCTTAATCATCGCCTGACCATGTATCTGACTTACACGCGATTCACTTACATCGAGTATATGCCCAATTTCTTTTAAATTCATCTCATCGTTATAGTACAAAGAAAGCACCATTGCATCTTTTTCCGGTAACGACTTTATTGCACTGAGTAAAGACTCATTAAACCGTTCATTTTTAACATTATTGAACGGTTTGTCTAGTGCTAAATCTTGGCCATGAGGTGTAATCACATCGTCATCTATACCAAGGTCTTCAATACCTAACACTTTGCTTACATTTACATCGTTTAAAATATGATGGTACTCATTTAGCGAAATTTCAAGTTTTTCAGCAACTTCACTATCTTTAGGTTCACGGTTTAAACTGTTCTCAAGCGCAACAATAGTTTCTGCAACCAAACGGCTTTTTCTGTGAACTGAACGTGGAACCCAATCGCCTCGGCGCATTTCGTCTATCATCGCACCACGAATACGAATACCGGCAAAGGTTTCAAAGCTTGCGCCTTTGCTTGCATCAAAGTTTTTTGAAGCTTCAATTAAACCAATCATACCCGATTGAATTAAATCATCTAGCTGCACACTGGCCGGTAAACGAGCAATTAAATGGCACGCCACTTTTTTGACTAATGAGGCATGCTTTTCAACAATCATATTTAAATTTTGTGTTGACTGATATCCCATAGCTCTATTCACCGGTATTGTCATTGTTAGTTACTAACTAGTTTCTCAATGAAAAACTCTAAATGACCCGAGGCTTGACTAGGTGTTGGCCACTTAGCAATTTTTGTAGCCAGTGTTTTAAAAGCAATTGCAGCAGGCGACCCAGGAAAAACCTCAACAATTACTTTTTGGCGGCGCGTTGATTTGCGCATATTCTCATCATAAGGAACTGTTGCAACCAACTCCATTGATATATCTAAAAATCGGTCGGTAACCTTTGAAAGTTTTGCAAACAATTCCTGCCCTTCGCGTAAGCTACGCACCATGTTGGCAACAATTTTAAATTTGTATACGCCGTGCTCACGGCTCAGTACTTTAATGAGCGCATAGGCATCGGTAATTGATGTTGGCTCATCACATACCACCACAACCACATCCTGTGCGGCACGAGAAAAGCTCAATACCATGTCAGAAATACCCGCAGCGGTATCAACAATTAAAATATCAAAGTCGGTGTTAAGTTCACTAAATGCACGAATAAGTCCAGCGTGCTCTGAGGGTGATAACTCAACCATACTTTGCGAACCCGATGTTGCAGGCACTATTTTTATGCCTGCGGGACCTTCGACTAAAATATCATCAAGTTCACATTCGCCCGATAAAACATGAGATAAATTACGCTCAACGCGCAGTCCAAGCATCACATCACAATTCGCTAATCCTAAATCAGCATCTAGTACAAGCACACGTTTGCCTTGTTGGCCTAACGCGATTGCCGTGTTAAGGGATACGTTCGTTTTACCCACTCCACCTTTGCCGCCGGTGACAGCGATAACTTTTACGCCGTTATTATTATTCTTGCTCATTTTGCGAAGGCCGCTTGCTTGATCTAAAACTGTGTTAATCATACATCTCTACTGTGCTCGACGCCACTGATTGGTGTCGTGATTGTTGTGCTTTTATTCTTTTTAAATACAATTGCTCAGCTTTTTTTACTAGTTTTTCGGCATTTGCCACTCTAATATCTTCTGGTACTCGCTGACCGTTAGTAAGATACCCTATTGGGAGACGATTTTGAATCGCAATACTAATAATCTCACCTAAACTCAATGACTCATCAAGTTTAGTAAAAATACATCCGCTTAGCTGTACTTTTTTAAAGTGCCTTACTGTTTCTTGTAATACATTAATTTGCGCCGTCGCACTTAATACTAAATAACTACGTATATCAACACGCTGATTACGCATCAAGGTGTTTAACTGCTCGGTTAAGCGTAAATCACGTTGACTCATTCCTGCTGTATCAATTAAGACTAGACGTTTATTTCGTAAATGGTATAAAACTTCTGCTAATTCATTTGCATCTTTAACTTGTTTAACGCCACAACCTATAATACGACCATACGTTGCTAGCTGCTCATAAGCACCAATACGGTAGGTATCGGTAGTAATAAGCGCTACTTTATCGGCACCGTATTTTTGTGCACCCAATGCTGCCAGTTTTGCAACTGTGGTGGTTTTACCCACGCCAGTAGGTCCGACTAACGCAAAAACACCGCCTTGGCGAAGTATTTCGTTGTTCGTGGTTTGCATTTGATCTTCAACCATGTTCAATAAAGCTTTCCAGCCTTGTTGGCGAGACACATCGTCTGGTACAAAACATGCCATTTGCTCAGCAACATTTTTTTCTATCCCCATACCGACTAAGCGGTCAATCATACATGCACGGGTCGGGTCGCGACGTGCCATATCTTGCTGCATTAAACCTGATACTTGGTGCTCTAATAGTTGACGAATTGCGTTCATTTCTTCACGCATTGTGCTGATGTCACTGGATTCTTTATGCATTGTTTGCTGACGCGGTGCGCTAGGTGAATCTAAATCGTCAAAGCCACTGTCTAAGTCGTCGAAACCTAAGCTATCGGCTTGGGTGCGAGGGCGCACTGGCGCGCTTTGTTCACGTTCAAACATATTTTTAGGTCGTGATTGCACAGGCTCTTGTTCTTGATAGTGACCAGAAGTGTCAATGCCAGAGTGTGAAAACATTGAAGCAAGCTCTGCTGAACGAGGACGTGGAGACTGACGCTCTAGTAAAGCTTGTAAGCTATCTGCAACCTTTGCCTGTGGCTTAGGTTGAGCGCGTTGCGGTTCTGGTTTAACAAAATTATGTGAACTTTGCTCAGTATGTGCAAATGAAGCTCTTGCAGCAGGTTGGCTTTGAGGCTGCTCTGGCGCTTTTGTCGCTGCTTTGTCGTAATCAACTGCAGCAACAATTTCAACGCCATTAGCTAGTTTTTTATTTGACATAATAACCGCATCAACACCCAACTCTTCTTTTACTTCTTTTAGTGCAGTGCGCATGTCTTTAGCAAAAAAACGTTTAATTTTCATAATTCAAACCCCTTTAAAATCTTATTGTTGGCCTACAGAGCTGACAATCTTGATCTGTCTTTCATCTGGTATCTCTTGATAAGACATCACTCGCAATCCTGGAATGGTGTATTTAACAAATCGAGATAACACAGTGCGTAACATTCCTGACGTTAGCAATATTGAAGGTTCACCGGCCATTTCTTGATTTTGATGCGCTTCATTCAATGATGTTTGAAGTCTATCAGCAAGCCCTGGTTCTATTCCGGCACCTTCATCACCTGCATTTTGAAGTGACTGATGCAACATCTGTTCCAACTCAGGCGCCAAGGTTATGACAGGGATTTCAGAAGACATACCAACGGCATCTTGGACGATTAATCTACGCAGTGATATTCGCACTGCAGCCGTTAATACATCTGGGTCTTGGCTACGAGGGCCATACTCAACAAGGGTTTGAACAATTGAACGCATATCTCGTATTGCCACCCCTTCGTTTAATAAATTTTGTAGTACTTTAACGATGGTGGTCAGCGGTAATACCTCAGGTACAAGTCCTTCAACTAAGCGAGGGTGACTCTTACCTAACATATCTAATAAGTTCTGTACTTCTTCATGTCCGAGTAATAATGCGGCGCTATTGGTGAGTAACTGGCTAATATGGGTTGCCACCACGGTCGCCGAATCAACCACCGTGTAACCTAAAGACTGTGCTTCATCTTTTTGATCGGGTTTTATCCAAACCGCATCTAAACCAAACGCAGGATCTTTAGTTTCAATTCCTTTTAGCGGGCCAAATACTTGGCCTGGGTTAATCGCTAATTCATCACCATGTTTAAGCTCACCCTCACCACTTGATACACCCATCATGGTTATGCGGTATGCATTTGGGTCGAGTTCTAGATTATCGCGTATATGCACCGGCGGCACTAAAAAGCCCAGCTCTTGAGATAGTTTTTTACGCACTCCTTTAATACGGTTTAACAGCTCGCCACCTTGTGATTGGTCAACGAGAGGAATGAGTCGGTAACCGACTTCTAGACCAATAACATCAACTTGTTGAACATCATCCCAACCCAGTTCTTTTTGCTCTTGTTTAGCCGCAATTCCGGTACCTGAGGCCGCATTTTCGGCTTCTTCTGCTTCTGCAGCGGCTAATTTCAGTTTATTTTGCTGAGTATAGTATGCAAGGTAACCTAAAAGCGCCCCTAAGCTTAAAAATGCAAGGTGTGGCATACCTGGGACTAAGCCCATAGTAATAAGGATACCTGAGGCAATAAATAACGACTTTTCGTTACCTAATTGCTTCTTAAACTGATCGCCCATGTTGTGCGATTCATTTTGACGGGTTACAACAATTGCAGTACCAATTGAAAGTAGTAATGAAGGTAATTGCGCGACTAAGCCATCACCAATGGTCAATAGTGTGTACACTTCCATAGCGCGTGAAAAACTTAAATCATGTTGGATCATGCCAACAAATAAGCCACCCACAATATTGATCACTAAAATGACTATGCCAGCAATAGCATCGCCTTTTACAAATTTACTAGCACCATCCATAGAACCATAAAAGTCAGCTTCACGAGTTACTTCCTCACGACGTTCTCTGGCTTGCTCGGCACTGATAAAACCGGCATTCATATCTGCATCTATGGCCATTTGCTTACCTGGCATAGCATCTAGAGTAAAACGCGCTGATACTTCTGAAATACGACCAGCACCTTTGGTGATTACCACAAAGTTAATGATGATCAGAATTAAAAACACCACCAAGCCCACGGCGTAGTTACCACCGATTACCACTGAACCAAATGCTTCAATGACTTTACCAGCAGCATCCCCACCGTTATGACCCTCAAGCAGTACCACCCGGGTACTGGCCACATTGAGTGCTAAGCGCATTATGGTTGCAATTAACAGCACGGCTGGGAACATACCAAACTCAAGCGGTTTCATGGTGTATACAGTGACCAGTAATACAACTAACGCAAGCGCGATATTAAACGAAAATAATATATCAAGCAGGAATGGAGGCAGTGGTAAAATAACCATACCCAGCGCAGCCAACACCAAAAGCGGTGTACCAACGCCCTTCGCATATTCTTTTTTATCTTTATTAAGTTGTTGTAATACCGCTTTAAATTCCATAACTCTACAATTTCAAAAAATTGACACTACGCTGAAATTGCAATAACTATTCCAAGTTAGTTGGTTAGCAGTTAATACTTAAATTCATCGGGGATAGGCAGCTTTTTATTAAGGGCAACAGGGCGTTTTCCACGGCCTTTTTTAAACCGTTTAAGCTGAAACACATAAGCAAGCACTTGAGCAACCGCAGTAAATAGCTGATCGGGGATTTGCTCACCCACTTCTGCAGTATGATAAAGCGCTCGGGTTAAAGTTGGAGACTCAACAATAGGCACTTCATTACCCAATGCAATTTTACGAATTTGCATGGCGAGCTCATCCACACCTTTGGCTAATACAATAGGCGCGCCTGCTCGCTCTGTATCGTATTTTAAAGCTACGGAATAGTGAGTAGGGTTGGTAACAATAACATCGGCGTCTGGCACATCCTGCATCATTCTCTTTTGCGACATTTGACGTTGGGTTTGCCTTATGCGCGCTTTAATCTGCGGATCACCTTCTGAGTTTTTATATTCGTCTTTTACCTCTTGCATAGTCATTTTAAGCTGTTTGTTATGACTATAGCTTTGAAATGGGGCGTCAATAGCAGCAATAATAATTAAGGTGCAAGACATGGCTAAAAACATCCACGCTAAAATTTCCAAAGCATGAACAATATTGCCAGGCGCACTTTCTATACTTAAATGTAAGATTTCATCAAAAAACGTATTAATTAAAAAAATAGCAAATGCGGCCACCAAGCCAAACTTTAATAATGACTTAAGCAATTCTATAGCCGCTTGTGGACCAAACATGCGGGTAAAGCCTTTCATTGGCGACATTTTACTGGCTTTGGGCGCAGCTGCTTGCCAACTAAAATTAAAGCCGCCAAGCATGGTATTACCGATAAATGCAGCCAATACAATAATGAGTACAAACATCGACATAGGAAATAACAGTACGTCGGCCACCTCTCCCCATACGGCAAACATTTTGGTGGTGTCGTAGGTTTCATTGCGGTTAAGACTCAGCATTCTTCCCATAATGCGGTACAAGCCTTTGCCAATTTCAGGCCCATACATTAATAAGGAAATAGCAGAAAAAATAAGCACAAACATGGTACCTAACTCTTTAGAACGCGCTATTTGGCCTTTCTTTTTAGCATCATCAACTTTTTTTGGGGTGGGTTCTTCGGTTTTTTCTTGTCCGGAATCTTCAGCCATTACGCTCTCCTAAGGGGAACAACCAATTAGAGTACACATCAGCTCAACCATTTTTAGCCATTGGAACTCAAACTGAGTGACAAAGTTACCGAGCGTTGCCCAAATAATAACGAGCCCTGCCACTAAGGTAAACGGGAAGCCTATCGAGAAAATATTTAACTGCGGTGCAGCACGGGTCATAATACCAAATGCCATATTAATAACCAGCATGGCGGTTAATGGTGCTAATGACAGCACTAATGCAGTGGTAAACATCCAACCACCCCATGTCACTATGTCCCAGTAATGATCAACCGCCCACCAATTGCCATCAATCGGGAGTACTTCAAAACTGTGCACCACCATTTGAATCATCATTAAATGACCATTAAACACAAAAAATAATAAGGTAGCTAATATTAGATAAAATTGCCCCACTGCAGGCACACTCATCCCATTAGAGGGGTCAACAACAGATGCAAAACCTAAACCGGTTTGCATAGCAAGAATTTGACCGGCTAACACAAACGTATTGAGTAATAGTGTGGACGCAAAACCAATTGCGACACCAATCAACATTTGTTGGAGTACCACTAAAATCATTTCAAAAGAAAATAGATTAGTAAATGTAGCAGCAGGAAGAACAGGAACAACTAAGAAGGTGACCACTACAGCCAAGCCCATTTTTATTCGAGCAGGTACGTTTTTTGCGCCAATACCCGCCATGATCATGATCATAGAGCTGATGCGCACTAAGGGCAGTAAAAAATCACTTAACCATTGAATGACAACGGAAAATGGAAATTCCATTGTTAACCTGCAATTTCGGGGATAAGCAGCACTAAGCGATTAAAAAAGTCCATTAGCTCTTGAGTAAACCAATGTCCTCCCACAATCAGGGCACTGATGGTGATAAATAAACGCGGTAAAAAACTCAGTGTTTGTTCGTTAATTGAGGTTGCTGCCTGAAACACAGCCACAACCAACCCAATAATTAAGCCAGGTACCACAATGGCAGACACCAGCTTAATCACTAAAAATAGGGCTCCACTTAAAATATCAACAAATACTTCAGGTTCCATGGACGACTCCTAGTGTGGTTGGTTCAATGAAGAGTGCACAACTACGTGCCCAAGCCAAAGCTTTTAGCGAGTGTACCCATCACCAAGCTCCACCCATCAACCAATACAAACAACATAATTTTAAACGGTAGCGATACAATCATGGGGGATAGCATCATCATACCCATGGCCATCAATACCGATGCAACCACCAAATCGACAATCAAAAAGGGAATAAAAAACATAAAACCAATAATAAAAGCGGTTTGTAACTCACTGGTCACAAACGCAGGAATAAGCACAACCATTGGCGTTGCTTCAGGCGAGTCAAGCTGATCGTAACCTGCTATTTTAGCAAAGGTTTCTAAATCTTTTATACGTACCTGTGAGAGCATAAACGCTTTCATTGGCTCTTTGGCTAAATCAAGTGCTTCAAGTGACGTTACTTGTTCACTTAAATACGGTTCGATAGCTCGCTCATTTATTTGCTCATAAATTGGCGCCATAATAAAAATACTTAAAAACAGCGACATACCTAGTAATACTTGGTTCGAAGGCGTTTGCTGCAAACCAATGGCTTGGCGCAAAATAGCTAAAACAACAATAATTCGAGTGAAAGAGGTCATCATGATAATGGCGGCTGGAATAAAGCTCATAGCCGTCATGATCGCCAACACTTGTAGCGTCACTGAGTAGTCTTGGGTGCCATCGGCATTAGTAGTGATCGTCAGCGCGTCAATCCCCTCGGCATTGACCCCTGGGACAAACACCATGGCAAATAGGAAAAGCAGCCATTTAGTCATAATATTAGTTCTTTTTATTTTGATTAAGTTGCGGATTCAACATTTTGCCAAACCGCTTCGCTAATTCTGGTAACTCTTTTTCTGTTAGGGGGGTTTCTAACTTGTGTAGATAATTAATACTGTGTGGAGTAACCCCTAATAGGTGCTGTGCATTATCTATTTCAACCACCATTAAGCGCTCACGTGATCCCAACGGAAGACTGCGGATCACTTTAAACTCATCGTTATTGGTTAAATTTGGATTGAGCTTTTTTACAAAAAAAGCCAACACTAAAATTAACACCACAACCATACCCAAAGATAACACCATGGATACGATATCTGTGGTCGGTGTTGCAGCATCTGTTGCTGCAAACACCGAATTGCTTAAACTGGCTAGTGCTATCATCGTAACTTTTTGATCCGTTCAACCTGGCTAATTACATCCGTTAAACGAATACCGAACTTATCGTTCACCACAACCACTTCGCCATGCGCAATCAAAGTACCATTAACTAAAACATCGAGCGGTTCGCCGGCAACCCTGTCAAGCTCAACGACCGAACCTTGGTTAAGTTGTAATAAATTACGAATATTAATTTTAGAACGCCCTACTTCCATAGAAATAGTAACGGGAATATCTAAAATAGTATCGAGTTTACGTTTTTCTTCACCGCTGAGTTCATGCTTTGAATCATCAAGCTCATCAAGCTCGGTTACTTTGACCTCAGGACTATCGTCAGTGCCTTCAGCTTCAGCAAGTGCTGCTGCCCATTCGTCCATTGTATCTTGATCATCGCTCATACTTTTAACCTTTTAATCAATTACCAGTCTAAGTCTACACCGTTTGAAAGGTGTAAATCATCTTCTAGTTCTGCTAATTCTGCATCTGAATCAATTTTTTTGCCGCCTTTGGTAAAGACATGCAGCTCAGATTTAACTGAATCAGGGCGTTTAATTTTTTCACTAATTTGTAGCGCAACGTTATCGCGTGAACGACCCATTTTAGCTCTAAATGTAGGGAGTTCTTCCACAAATACGGTAATATGCTCAGGCATTTCAACTGGAATTATATCCCCAGCTTTGAGCTCCATTATTTGTTTTAAGCTTAAATCAACTTCAAGTAGCTGGGTCGATAAATCGACTTCTACGTCCATTATTTCGTCACGAAGCGCCTTACTCCAACGTAAATCGGTATCTTCAGTATCAGACTGAACACCCGCATCCAATAGCTCTCTGATAGGTTCGAGCATTGAATAAGGTAGCGCAATATGAAAGTCTCCCCCGCCACCATCCAGCTCAATATGAAAAGAGCTGATAACCACTACTTCGGTTGGGCTAACAATATTAGCCATCGCAGGGTTTACCTCAGAATCGAGGTACTCGAACGACACATCCATCACCGGTGCCCATGCTTCTTTGTAATCTTCAAAGATTATTTTCAGCAGCATTTGCACGATTCGGCGTTCTGTTGGGGTAAATTCACGTCCTTCAATTTTGGCATGATAACGGCCATCGCCACCAAAGAAGTTGTCTACCAGTATAAATACTAAGCGTGCTTCCATGGTAATAAGGCCGGTGCCTTTTAGTGGGCGAAAACGCACCATATTCAAACTCGTTGGTACAAACAAGGTATGTATGTACTCACCAAACTTGATCATTTGCACGCCGTTAATTGACACCTCAGCGGTGCGGCGCATCATGTTAAATAAGCTGATTCGCATGTGACGGGCAAATCGCTCGTTAACAATTTCAAGTGTCGGCATGCGACCACGCACGATGCGATCTTGCGAAGAAAAGTCGTACTGTAGTGTACTTCCCTCACCATCTTCACCGTCGTGTATATCTTCCTCTTCGACTTCATCGACACCATGTAATAGCGCATCAATTTCGTCTTGGGATAATAAATCGCTCACACTGGCCCCTTATTGCATCACAAAGCCGGTAAATAGTACCCGCTCAATTACTTTATTCCCTTCAACATCCATCATAGCGGCCTGTACTTTATCAAGTGCAGTAAAACGCAGTGTTTCTTTGCCTACACTGGTGCTAAGTTCATCAGCCGTTGTCATGGAAAATACACTCAGGAGTGTGCCTTCAATCAGTGGAATGTGTTTTTTAGCCGTTTCTTCATTACCATCGCCGCGCACTAATAATTGCACTTTAATCTGTACAATTCTATCGCGACTAGCCCCTGGCACATTAAAAATAAATGGTCTAGGCATCGCAACATATAAAGCACTGCCAACCGTTGCCGAAGAACTTGTTGGCGCAGCAGCTACCTCACCATTGGCAGCATCATCTGCAAGGGTTTCTACTGGCTCATCACCACCTGATAATAAAAAGTACCCTGCCACAGCGCCAACAATAAGTAATACAGCGGCAATAATTATTATGAGTTTGCTTTTACTTTTACTGACTTCTTCTATTTCTAAATTAGTATCTTCAGCCATTGTGTTTCCTTTATTTGCAAAGGTATTTGCTTGTTTTAACTATTATAATAGCAGGACTTAGGCATAGTAATCTATTGATGATGACGTTTGTTGTCCAGAACCCTGTATTTGTTTATCTGGTTGCTCACTATTTGTCTCATCTGTAGAGCGATTATTAGCCATTTGCCCTTGTGCATCACCTTCTTGTTGCTGTGCTTGCTCACCTGAGGAATCACCGTAAGAAATACTGCTTTCACCTAGTTCTAAACCTTGCTGCATCAGCATTTCTCTAAGCCTAGGTAACGACTGCTCCAGCGCTTCTTTGGCTTGCTGGTTTTGCACTACAAAGTTGATTTGTGCTTGTTCAGCATCACTTCTAATACGAATTTGCATGCTGCCCATTTCTGGCGGATCTAGGCGAATTTCAGCTTCTTTATTATTAATACTTAACATTGAGCTAACCCGCTCTTGTAGCATTTTAGCCGCATCACTTTTAATAATGTTTAAAGCCTGTAACGTGGCAGGATCAATGCTTACTTGTTTCGCTTGTGCTGTACTTTGTAACTGTCCTGCTTGCAAGCTTTGCGCTTCAATAATAGCTTGTTCGTACCCTAAAGTATCGTATTTAGCGAGACTACTAAGCGACTGTTTGTCAAATATATTAATGATCTGAGAGAAAATTTGTGCTGCACGCGGTGGCATTTGCTCAGCATTAGTGCCGCGCATGCTCTCTTTTTGTAATGCGTCTAACTGTTTGGCAAGCTCTTCAGGGTTATCAGCTACCGATTTTGAACTCTCTAATTTTAGCTCAGGTTTTACATTGGCTGATTCAGTACCAGCCTGTGCTTTTGGCGCTATTGCTCCCGCCAAAGCATTATTTGAAAATAGTGGCTTATCTTTGGCGCTAAACAAGCTGTCCGCGTTAATCGCGGTCTCTAAATCACTGATTACTCCTTTTAGCGAGGTAAGTTCTTTCGTTGATAAAGATTCATTTTTAACGTAACCCTGCAACTGATTGAGTAAGGCCTGTTTTTCTGAGGTAGTTAACGTACTTATTTGTGCATTAATGGTCTGCTGAGGTGTTTGCGGCTTCTCACTTTCACTCACATACTTACTGAGTAATTGCTTTAAATCCGCTAGGTTATCTTTATTAATTGGCTTGCTCATCGCATTAAGCTCAGTGGCTAATTCACCTTGCTGAGCAGGTGTTAAATTTGCCAATAATTTATCTGCTTTAATGGCATTATCATCTTTTGATAACAGCGCCAAAATTGATGAGTCTAATGATGATTTTACGGTTGTGGTATCAGTCGGCTTATCGGCCACCTTATCTGTTGCTAATTGGCTTGAAACAACATCGCCTTTTTGACTCGCATTAACAGCTGCTAGCGCTTTTGTGTCAAGCAGTGTCGGCTCACCTTCGCCTTTTCCTGCTAAATTAGCACCTTGTACATTTTGTGTTTGTGGAATGATTTCATCATCCATAACGGCATCACTTGGCAAATTAATAACAATAGGTGCAAGCTTATCTTCAGGCTTGATGTTTATTTTGACACCGTCTTTATCTATTAACTGTGCACCGCCATGAGGGGGATTTTTTACTGAGGTATCGATTACCTGTGCCGCATTAATTTGCGCCAGCATATCTTCACCGCTCAAAGGCTTATCTTCGCTAGTTTGCTCTTTTAAGTCGGATGGTTCATCTGATGATTGTTTTTGTGGCGCTTTGGCTTGCGCCCCTTGTGTTTCAGAAGCTTGACTAGCAAGAGCTAATTGATCAAAAAAGCCAGCATCATTACTGCTATCTAGCTTTGTTTTATCACTGTCTTTTTTAACTAAGTATGAGTCTTGCTCAGATACCGCTAACATTGAAATATCATTTATCGCCATAAATCACCTAATAAAAGCGGCAACAGCCCACCGCACAATCCTAAAAATCATTGCTCTTATAGAATCTAAGCAATTAACATGCCTACCTTATAGCGCTTTATTCCTTTGATAAAACTGATTTGAGGAAAATTCATCGAGCATTTTTTGCTCACTTTTAGCGGCCAACATATCCGCTTTTATCTGTTGTTTTTCAATTAACTTAGCAACCGCTTTCGCTTTTACTTGTTGCTTTAACCACAAGGTTTTACGCTGGCTAACCACCTGCTTTGCAGTGTTAACAGTGCTTGCTTGTTGACGTATCGCTTCTTCAATCTTAGCAATGAATGCATGATACTGACTAAATCCGGCACTTGATAAACCCGACTGCCCCTTAATATGAAGTTGCTGCGTGTATTCAAGTCGAAAGTCATTTAAGCCCTGCAGCTTTTGCTGATTTACTTGCAAATTTTGATTAGCTTGCAAGTAGCTCATGCGCAACGTTTCTTCTTTTTCGTTTTCAAGCCTGAGCAACAAATGCAGTTTATTTTTTGCCATTATGCTTGTCCTAATAATTGCGCGAGCCCTTGAAGGCCATCATCATAGCTAATCACATCACGCATCCCTTGTTGTAAAAATGCGTTCACTCTTGGCATCATGTTTATTGCCTGATCGAGCATTTGATCACTGCCTTTTTGATAAGCGCCCAAGGTGATCATGTCTTTGTTCTGTTGATACATAGAATATACCTGTTTAAGCACCCGAGCTTGTTGCATGTGCGATTCAGACACCACTTGAGGCATAACTCGAGAAATCGATTTTTCTATGTCAATGGCAGGATAATGGCCGCTGTCGGCTAAATCACGAGATAAAACAATATGTCCGTCAAGTATGGCACGTGCAGCATCAGCAATCGGGTCTTGCATGTCATCGCCTTCACTCAGTACGGTAAAAAAGGCAGTAATAGAGCCTTGCCCTTCCCCGCCATTACCCGCTCTTTCCACCAGCGCAGGTAATTTAGCAAATACTGAAGGTGGGTAACCTTTTGTTGCAGGGGGCTCACCTACAGCCAGGGCGATTTCACGCTGTGCCATAGCATAACGCGTCACCGAGTCGAGTAATAACAATACGTTTAAACCTTGATCTCGAAAATACTCTGCAATGGTTACCGCACTTTCGCAGCCTTTTAATCGCATTAATGGTGAGGCATCAGCGGGGGCTGCAACAACAACTGAACGTTTACGCCCTTCAACACCCAGTATTTCTTCAATAAATTCTTTTACTTCTCGACCACGCTCACCGACTAAACCCACTACAATCACATCGGCTTCACTGCCTCGGGTCATCATGCCTAATAATACTGATTTACCCACACCAGAGCCTGCAAATAAGCCCATGCGCTGGCCTTGGCCGACAGTAATCACCGAGTTAATAGCACGTACCCCCACATCCATAGGCTTACTAATGGGGCGTCTTGCAAGAGGGTTTATTGCATTTTGAGCAAATTTGAGTGTATGTTCTGCATTAATTTTACCTAAGCCATCTAAAGGTCTGCCTAAGCCGTCTACCACTCGACCAAGTAAGCTCATGCCAACAGGCAAACCTGTGTCATTAACTTGGGGGATAACTCGCGCACCAGGAAGTACGCCTGAAATGTGGTCGTTAGGCATTAAATACAAAGTTTGATCGTTAAATCCAACAATTTCAGCGTCAACAAAGCCGTTCATTGTTTCAATTTTACATTGGCTGCCTACCGGAGCGCGCAAACCTTTGGCTTCCAGTGTTAAACCAACCACACGGGTTAAAACGCCCGCAACTGCAGGCGCTGGAATTTTAATATGTCGTTGGTATTGAGATAAGCGTTCGCTTAATGAAGTATCGCTCACAGACATGACACGCCAATAAAAAAGTTAGATACAACTATTATGCAAAAAGCTATCCAACGTTTCTTTGACACGGGTTTTCAAGGTCATATCTAAAGATGATAACGTTGTTTTAACTTCACAACCGCCCCGCTCTAGAGTGGGTTCTGCAATTAATTGCCAATGATTATCTTCAATAGCTTGTTCACCATAACTGGCTTTTATCAGCGTTAAGTCATCTGGATGAAGATGAATTCGAACTTTTTCTTGTTCTGCATTAAGTGCATCAATGCTTTTTTTCAAAGTATGTAAAATAATATCAGGTGATGTTTTTACTTCTTGATAAATAATCGCTTCACTGAGCATAGTGGCTAGCTGTACCAGCTGTTTTTCTGCTTGCTCGTCCACTTTTTTAAGCGGGTCGCTTAAACTATCTAGTAAGCCACGCAGGCTGGTCAACTGCTCATCAATTAAGGGTTTAACGTCTTCTTGGCCTTGTGTTTTACCCAGCTCTACACCTTCTTTGTAACCCGCCTCTTTACCCTCGGTTACGCCTTTGTCAAAGCCATCTATATAGCCTTGTTCGTGCCCTTGTTTAAGGCCTTCTTCGTAGGCATCTTGGCGAATACGCTCCAGCTCTACCATAGTTAATGAAGGCAGCTCTGGTTCTTCCGGTTCTTCTACTTGTTCTTTTGCTATTTCTTTACGGTATAGCTCGGCTAAGGGTGTGCCATAAGCCGTAGAGCGATTGCGAAAGCTTCGCTCATCGGGAGCAACATCAGGAATTGGCCAATTTTTTAATAACTCATCAGCTTCATCTGCATGTAACGGGCGACCTTTAGAGTGACTCATAGGTTATAAGAACTCCTCACCACCGCCACCACCAAGCATAATTTCACCTGAATCAGAAAGGCGACGTGCTGTTGATAAAATTTCTTTTTGCGCCGCTTCTACTTCACTAATGCGCACAGGAGCCATAGCTTCTAAATCATCAGCGAGCATTTCAGCGGCACGTTTTGACATGTTACCCAAAATTTTCTCTTTAAGGGCATCGTCGGTCCCTTTAATGGCTTTCATTAATACATCTTGCGGCACTTCACGCAGGATTGCTTGAATGCCTCTGTCGTCTACATCCATTAAGTTTTCGAAGACAAACATTAAGTCTTGAATTTGTTGCGACATTTCTTCGTCATGCTCACGGATTGAATCCATTAACTGCCCTTCAACATTGGTATCGAGGTAGTTCATGATATCTGCCGCAGCTTTTAAGCCACCCATTTTCGCAGCTTGTGCACCCGCTTGACCGGCAAATTGTTTTTCCATAATTTCATTCAATTCTTGCAATGCTGCCGGTTGTACTTCTTCTAAATTAGCAATACGCATGGTTAAATCGAGGCGCACTTTTTCAGGAAATTGCGCTAAAATTTCAGCCGACTGTTCAGGCTCTAGGTAAGAGAGAACAATTGTTTGAATTTGTGGATGCTCATTACGAATAATGTTAGCCACCTGTTTAGAGTCCATCCATTTTAATGAATCAAGCCCTTTAGCGCCTGAACCCATCACTATTTGGTCTATCAAGCTGGCGGCTTTATCTTCACCTAATGCGGCTGTAAGTGCTTTTTTGATGAAGTCTTCAGACTGAAAACCTATCGTACTAAAGCTTTGAATTTGTTCAATAAATAAATTATGAACCGCGCTAATTTTAGCTTGTGACAAATCATCGATTGCCGCCATGGCCATACCGACCTTTTGCACTTGTTTTGGCTCTAAGTGCTTTAGGATTTGCGCTGCATCTTCTTCAGTTAAGCTCAGCAATAATATCGCGGCTTTATCTACACCATCAAGTTTATCAACATCAAACGCTTGAGGTAGTTGTTTTTGTTCTTGATCAGTCATCTTCTGTTAACCACGCTTTCACTACTTGTGATGATAGTTCTGGTTCATTGGCTACAAGGGCACGAACCGCTTTGAGTAAGTCTTCGTCGCCGTGTAGGTCTGGTAAGCGTAGTGTACCATCGCTTGAGAAGCCAACAGAAGCAGAATCAAAGTCATTATTTAGCATATCTAATGTGCTGTCACCAAGATCAACACCTGAACTAAGAGAATCTTCATCGTATTCTTCAAGTGTATTATCTGGGTAGATTAAGCGTTTAAGCATAGGTTTAACGACAGCTAAAATCAGTACAATAATAACCAGTGCACCTAATACTAAGCGCATCATTTTCATAAACCAATCTTGTTCCCATAAAGGCAACTCAAAATCAAGCGCTGAGTCTTCACGAACAAATGGTACGGTCACTACTTCAAGTGCATCGCCACGTTGCATATCAAAGCCTACGCCACCTTGTAACAAGCGACGAATATTTGACAGGGCTTCAACCGAGCGTGGCGTCATAGTTGTTTCACCATTTTCACCCACCGTAGGCAGGTAATCAACCGCAACAGAGACGCTTATTCTGCGGATCACTCCAGTTTGCTGACGCTTATGTGAAATAGTGGTATCGAGTTCATAGTTACGAGTGGCTTCTTTGTGAGTTCTACTCGGTGAGGTTGCAGTGCCTGCACCGCCCGCCATCGCATCTTCAGGAATAGTTGAGTTAACTGGTGGCTGATTAGTCAGCGCGCCTGGAATACCAACCGCTAGGCCACCAATATTATTTTCTTCAAAGGTCGTTTCACTTCTTACCGCAGGTAAATCTGGGTTGTAACGTTTTTGTGTTTCTTCTACCGCACTAAAGTCCATACTTAAATCTACTTGTGCGGTGTAATTACCTAATCCAACCACGGGGATCAAAATACTGTCGATTTTTTCTAGGTATTCTTGCTCACGTTTACGTTCTATATCGTATTCTTTACGCGAGCGTGCAGCTAAAGAGGTTTGCGAGCCTGAATTTAATAAACGACCATTTTGATCGGTCACAGTAACGCGCGAAGGCTCAAGCCCTTGTACCGCTGAAGCTATCATATCAACAACCGAGTCAACTTCTTCGCCATCTAGAGAGCGACCGCGTTTAAGAGTAAGTACAACAGTTGCAGAGGGTTTTTTCTCTCTACGGGCAAATACATTTTCTTTGGGAATAGCTAACAATACTTTGGCGCGAGTAACATTATTTAGCTCTTCTATAGTACGGGCAAGTTGTTGCTCACGGCCATGTTTAAGGCGCTCACGTTCTAAACGTTGGCTTACCCCAAACCCCATGTCTTGCATAATAATGTCGCTACCTGATGTAGGCCCTTGATCTAAACCTTCACGGGTCATCAATAACTTGATATTTTGATATTCAGTTTCATCCACCGAGACCACATTGCCATCAAGTTGGTAGTCAATTTTTTGTGCATCTAAAAAGTCGAGTGTTTCTATTAACTCTTCAGTTTGCATTTTACCTAAAGGGCGCATATCTGGCTGACGAGCCCAAATAATAACGAAAATAGCAATGGCTAAACAAATAGCTAATGCAACAATCAGGGTAATTTGACGTAAAACATCAACACCGCCAAGGGCACTGAAATAGCCTGATTTTTGCTCTTGTTGATCTTCGTTTTCACTTTGCTCCATCATGCCATCAGCAAGTGCCAGATCTGTAGATTGATTAGATTGCGCCACAATAATTCTCCACTACCTAATTAAACAGGCATGTTCATAATTTCTTTGTAAGATTCAACAAGCTTATTACGAACCTGTACCGTAGCTTCAAATGCCACAGAAGACTTTTGCGAAGCAATCATTGCTTCAGCAAGCGATACGCTTCTGTCGCCATTCTCTACCGCTTTTACTTTTTGCCCTGCGTCTTGCTGAAGTTCATGCACTGTATTAAGGGCATTACTCAACATGTCACCAAACTGTGCTGTAGAGGTTGATTGCACTTGCGTTGGCAAGTTATTAACTTGATTACTACGTGTGGCCTCTGCAGCCATTGATTGCATTTCTTGAAATAAAGCACTGTTTTGAATTTTCATAATTGTCTCTGATAATGCAGTAAACTCTTAAAGAGAATAAAGCACAAAACATGCCAAAAATTAAAATCAATTAAAACAACGCTTTAAGTAAAATAATTAAGCAGTCAGAGTTTTGACAGCCCTAAATTCAAGTGATTGAACTTAGGGCTTATGGGGGTTATGCTGGGAGGGAAATACCTAAATCACGCATTTGTGCTAATTTGTAGCGTAAAGTACGCGGGCTAATACCTAAGGTTTCGGCGACCTCTTTACGTTTTCCTTGGCAGCGTGCCAAGGTTTCTAAAATAATACGATGTTCTTTATCTTTAAGCTCATCTTTGTAACTACCAGTATCGACGGCTAACAAATCATTTTTTTGCTCATCTGCAGGCGCTGCTTTTTCATCATAATAAGCGTTACTGAGACTACTTTTTACAGGCTCAATGTCAGCTTTAGTTTCTGCCAAAAAATGCGTTGGAGCTAGATTTTCGATAAAAATTGCATGCTCATCAATAGTACTGCCACTGCGTAAAATTAAAGCGCGTTGGATAACGTTATCCAGTTCACGAACATTACCCGGCCAGCTATGGCTAAGCAGTTTTTGTTCAGCGCTTGTATCTAGGTACGCCATTGGCTCTTTACTTTTACTTAAATGGCGTTCAATTAAGTGTTTCGCCAGCACAATAATATCACCTGGGCGTTCACACAGAGGCCGCCACAGCAAAGGGAAAACATTAAGTCGATAATATAAATCTTCGCGGAACTGATTATCAGCAACCGCTTCTTTTAACTCTCGGTTACTTGTGGCAAGCACACGTACATCCAGTGCAATGGTTTTACGACCACCTAAACGCTCAACTTCACGCTCTTGTAGTACACGTAACAGCTTGGCTTGCAGGCCTAAATCCATTTCGGTGATTTCATCAAGTAAAATAGTACCGCCCTGTGCTTGTTCAAACTTACCAGGGCAAGCTTGAATAGCACCGGTAAACGCGCCTTTCTCATAACCAAATAAAGTGGCTTCGAGCATATTTTCAGGAATAGCAGCACAGTTAATCGCAACAAACGGTTCATTACAGCGTTTTGATTTGTCATGAATATAACGCGCCAGTACTTCTTTACCAGAGCCACTTGGCCCAAGCACCATCACACTGGCATCTGAACGAGCAACTTTATTAGCAAGTTCGAGTAATTGAATACTACTAGGATCGGCGACAATGGGCCCGTCTGTTTCTTTTTCTTTTTCTGGTAAGTAACGACTCACCATATTCAATAGCACTTCTGGTGCAAATGGCTTAGCCATATAATCAATCGCGCCTAAACGCATTGCCTCAACCGCATCATCAATGGTGGCATAGGCTGTCATCATCAGTACGGGTAAATCAGGGTGATTTAATTTAATACTACGTAATAAATCTAGGCCACTCATTGCGCCCATTTGCACATCACTGACCACCAGTGAAAATACGTCTTTTTTTAATAGCAACATGGCTTGCTCAGCACTATTGGCGGCCATACAGGCTATACCTGACATTTCAAGCGTATCAATTAATGCTTCACGAAGTCCGGCGTCATCTTCTACAACTAAAATAGTGTTACTCATTGTGACTCCCCTAATTTAGATGTGACACTAATAGGTAGCAACATACTAAAAATTGCTCCCCCTTGTGGGTTGTTGTTTGCTTCAACACGTCCCTGATGTGCACTGGCCACTGAACTTACAACGGCAAGTCCTAAACCAGTACCTTGGCTTTTAGTGGTATAAAAGGGTTCAAATATTTTTTCGCTTTGCGCTAAGTCAATCCCAGGGCCATTATCACTAACACTAATGCGGACATAATCAGGGTCTTGCGTATCACGCAAAGCACTAAGATGTACTTGTGCACCACTGCCAATGACTTGAATACTATTATGAATTAGGTTTTGAATTGCGCTTGCCAATGCTGTTTTGTTACCCATAATTTCAATATCGGGTTCAGGTAAGCTCACATTTAATTCGCTATCATTGAGCGCTACCATAGCATCGGCACCGGCTTTAACTTCACTTAGTAGCTGTTGCATCGACACTTGCTCAACAACTTGCTGATCACCACTTTTAGCAAATAACAGCATGTCGTTTACTTGGGTTTCTAAATCTTTTAAACGTGACATTAATTTAGTATGAAAACTGCCGCGAGAAGCTTCGGGTAAGCGTTTTGAGCCTAAATTTGCAGCATACAACATAGCCGCTGATAACGGTGTGCGTACTTGATGAGCCAAAGACGCCACCATTTTACCTAAGGCACTTAAACGCTGCATATGCGCGACTCGCTTTTGTAAGCGTCGGGTTTCGGTTAAATCGGTCATTAGTATAAGTTGCCCAGGCTCAGGCGCGAGTGCAGTAATATCGAGCTTTATTAAGCGTCCATCTTTTAACGACACTTCATGACCATCATCTTGATGAGGACGAAATGAGCGCTGAATAACGCTAAACCACTTCTCTCCTTCTAATGGCTCGCCGAGCATATCGATAGCTATTTGGTTTGCCTTAGCGATCATTCCTTTACCATCAAGTACAATCACGCCCGCAGGCATGGTATCAACCAGATGAGAGAGCCAACTTGCTTGTTGACGCAAATCACTCAACTCACCAACATACTCCTCTTGCAGTAAACATGGGTTATACTGATTAGCAGAAATAAACTGAGGTTTTAGCACACTTGCAAGGGCCATAATCAACTCTCTAAAATAATGTAGATACACTGGATAATGCACAATATGTACCAAAATTATTTCCTTATAATATCAACAATTTAAACAGTTAAAATACGTGCCGTAAAAATGACGCGCTAAGGAATAAGCATGAAAGAAGAAGCTCAGTATCGCTGTCCATGGTTAGATACAACAAAACCTGACTATGTAGAATATCATGATCATGAATGGGGCGTCCCTGTGTATGACGATCAACTACTTTTTGAGTTTTTAACATTAGAATCGGCACAAGCAGGACTCAGCTGGTATACCATATTAAAAAAGCGTGAGAATTATAAAAATGCCTTCGCCAACTTTGATGTACACAAAGTAGCGGCCTTTACTGAACACGATATAGAAAAATTAATGCAAAATGCGGGCATAGTTCGCAACCGCTTAAAAATTGTCGCAACAATTAATAACGCAAAATGCTTTATTACTATTCAAGAAGAGTTTGGCAGTTTTAGTGATTATCAGTGGCGATTTGTTGGTAATAAACCTCAGGTAAACGATTTAGAGACGCTTGCGGATTACCCTGCAGTTACTGAGGCATCGACGTTATTTGCAAAAGATTTAAAAAAGCGCGGTTTTAAGTTTTTAGGCCCAACCACAGTGTATGCCTACATGCAGGCCTGTGGAATGGTTAACGATCATAGTAATAATTGCTTTAGAAAAGAAGAAGTTAAAAAGTTAGGGTTAAAGGTTAAAGGTTAAAGGTTAAAGGTTAAAGGTTAAAGGTTAAAGGTTAAAGGTTAAAGGTTAAAGGTTAAA
>NZ_JBEOOG010000024.1:0-48777 GCF_040308965.1 Pseudoalteromonas sp. MER144-MNA-CIBAN-0113 | reverse complement strand
TATGGGTTGGTCATATGGATTCAAACTACATTTAATAATTAATCATTTAGGTGAGATTGTGGCGCTAAAGCTCACAATTTACTTTCGGCCTGTGCACGCAGTTGGGCACTTTCAAGCTCGCTTTTTAAAATAGTCAGGCTTGCTTGGCGCTCTAATAGCTGACTTTTTTGATTGATTATTTGTTCGTTAGCGCTGGCTTTTTGTCTTGCCAATTCGAGCCGTGCGACTGATAAACGTTGCGCTTGTAGTGGATTTACCAGGGTTAAAATAACGGTGTCTTTATTGACGCGGGTGCCGGGGTATACATGAATAGCTTCGACCATGGCGCTATCGGTATTGGTTAAATAACGCTGATACTTTGATTTTAAACGGCCAAAGCCACGTATTTTTATTACAAAATCAGCTTGAGTTACGGTGGCTATTTGCAGTTGATTAGCCGCCAATGTGGTAGGTGCTAGCCATGAGTAAATCAGCCAAATAATAAGCGCTATGCTAATAAGTAAGGTACCAAATATGAGTTTTTTACGCTGACTCGGTTTGGTGCTGCGTTTTAAGGTGCTATCAATATCCATATGTTGATCTTTGGCTTGTAAAATAGTTATGGGGACTAAAGCCAGTAATGTGCCATATTTAATGTATTGATATTAATCAATATTTTTTCTTTGTTCTAAGTGAAACTTCCCATTAATGGGAAGTTGCCACACAAACGGGAAAATTAACCATCACTCTAATGCCTCTTGATTTAGCGCAATGGGAGCCCGCTTTATATTTTTAGTTGTAATAATCCAATTTTAACAGAGGAGCAACGCCAACAATTTGATCAGTTTTTATTAGCTGAGACTGAGAAAACACCACAGAAATAAAATAATGCTATTTATATCAACCTCTTGTTTTGTTCATTTTGCTCGTGATTTTTATGGGTAAAAAGAGCGAAACAAACATCAATGAAACTTAACTTCTAAACATTTCGTTAATCAAGCGTTAGCACTATGCTCGATGATAGATAGCAGATTGCAGTAGCTCATCTAACGACAACAAAATCATACACAGGTGTGGAGAAAATAATGAAAGCAAGTAACACACAATTGGCTTTGGCCATTGCAGCAGCTCTAGCAAGTACCTCAGCATTAGCTGCCACCGATACTGAAAAATTACAACAGCAACTGGATGAGCTACAAAAAGAAGTCGACTCAATGAAAGGCAATAAAGCCTTTAACCTTGAATTTGGCGGCCGTTTACAAGTGGACTATAACTACTTTGATGGTGCTTACAACGCGGGTCCTAACCGCTCAGGCGAAGATGCCAGTGACTTTTTTGTGCGTCGTGCGCGTTTATACGTTGAAAGTGAGCATGGTGATTGGGATAATAAATTATTATTAGATTTTGCCGATAACAGTGGTGAAATTGTTATGGCGCGCCTACGTTATAGCGGTTTTGGTAACGGTTTAAAAGTGCAAGTCGGTAAGTTGCGCGAAGATATCTCATTAAATGCGTTAACCAGCTCTAAGTACATTACCACCATTGAACGTAGTTCATTGGCTGATAACGTATCGCCTTATTTCCAATGGGGTACGTCGGTATACCAATACTTTAAAGATACCGGTTTGCGTTATGCGGTTGGTGTTTATAAAAATGAAGCGTTTGGCGCTAACGGTAACAACAATGACGATGGTTCGCTGGCATTATCATTGACTGGTCGCTTAACGTGGCAAAAAGATCTTGATAACGGTGTATTGCACTTAGGTAGCTGGTACTCAAAGCGTGATATGGGCGGACGAGTATTAACTGGCGCTCTTGCGCGTGGTGAAGTGCGTAGCACTAATACACGCTTACTTAATTACGCAGCCGGTGGTGAGCTAGTTCGTTTAAACAGTTTTGAGCAAATGGGTCTTGAAGCTGCATACCAAAATAAAGGTTTTAGTGTTGAAGCTGAATATGCAACACGTGAACTAGATACTCTCGACAGCGCTTCGGTACTCGATGGCGAACGTTTTGATGCCTACTCATTAACGGCAAGTTATTTCCTAGATGGTTCGCAAAGAAGTTACTCAAAAGGCAGTGCCGTATTCTCTCAACCTAAAGGTATTAAAAATGCGTGGGAATTAGTGGCGCGTTTAAGTGCTGCTGATGCAACCAGTGATTTTCAAGGTACTGAAGTAACTACCTATACCGCTGGTGCAAACTACTACTACTCAGCAAACGTGAAGTTTATGGCCAATGTAATTTACTCTGAAGTTGATGGCCCTGGTGCTAATGACTTGGTGGGTGATGAAGATGATGGCCTTGGCTTAGCTGCGCGTATTCAGTACTTATTTTAGGATTAAATCGTTATGAATTTACTTAAAAAATCATTTAAATCTTTTAAAACTACAGTACTGGCGGCATCGCTTGTACTAAGTAGCCCGTTCGCAATGGCTGATATTCACTTTTTAGTACCGGGTGGCCCCGGTGGCGGTTGGGATACTACCGCGCGTGGTGTTGGCGAGGGCTTAGTGAAATCAGGTATTGAGGACAATGCGTCATTTCAAAACATGTCGGGCGGCGGTGGCGGTCGTGCGATTGCTTATTTAATTGAGTCGGGTACCAAGAAAGGTGACATTTTAATGGTTAACTCAACACCTATCGTGTTGCGTGCATTAACCGGTAAAATCCCTTACAGCTACCGTGATTTAACCCCTGTTGCCAGCATGATCGCCGATTATGGTGCATTTGTGGTGCGTAATGATTCACCGTTTAAAAGCTGGCAAGATGTGATTGCTGCAATGAAAGAAGATCCTAGCTCTGTAAAAGTGGCTGGTGGCTCAGCACGTGGCAGCATGGATCACTTAGTGGCAGCGCAAGCTGTTAAAGCGGCGGGTATTGATGGCCGTCGTCTGCGCTATATTCCTTATGATGCCGGCGGTAAAGCAAAAGCGGGCTTGTTATCTGGTGAAGTTAACTTACTTTCAACCGGTTTAAGCGAAGCGCTTGAAGTTGCCAACGGTGGTCAGGCACGCATTTTAGCGGTGACCTCAGGGGATGCATTACCAGATTACCCAGAAATTCCAACGCTAAAATCATTAGGTTATGACATGGAGTTTGTTAACTGGCGTGGCTTTTTTGCTGCACCTAATTTACCAGCCGACAAACTTGCAGAATACACCGAGAAACTACGTAAACTACAAACGACTCCAGAGTGGGAAGTGGTACGTGCACGTAATGGTTGGTTAAATTTATTTCAAGAAAAAGATCAATTTATAAAGTCACTTGAGCAGCAAGAAGCCCAGCTCAAAGTTGTTATGGAAGAACTCGGCTTTATTCGTACGTTACGTTAATCGAGGCTCTGATGTTGAATCGCGAATTACTAGGGCCAAGTTTATTCTTGGCGCTATTTACCCTATACGCCATTGTTGCATGGCAAATTCCATTACTCCCATTTGAAGAGTATGAAACAGTCACCTCTGCTACTTTACCTAAGGTCTATGCAGCATTTGGCATTATTGTTTGCTTACTTTCAATCGGGGCTACGTTACTTAAACCAACCGAAAAAACAGATAGTGATGATGTACTTGAAAAATCAAATGTACTAAGAACATTTGGCTTGCTGATATTGATGGTGGTTTATAGCGCAGCGCTTGAGCCAATTGGCTTTTTAATATCAACCAGTGTGTTTTTATTAGTTGGCTTTTTTGTTATGGGAGAGCGTCGCAAAAAGATTTTATTGCTGGCATCTATTCCTGTTGCTGTGGTGTTTTGGTTTTTAATGACCCAAGTACTCGGTATTTATTTGGTTCCTGGCAACCTGTGGAGTTAAGTTATGTTTGATGGAATTATGCTGGGTTTGTCGACCGTACTCGACTGGAACAATTTGCTCTATGTGATTGTAGGTTGTTTTGTCGGTACCTTTATCGGCATGCTACCGGGCCTTGGCCCTATTACTGCAATCGCGTTAATGATCCCAATTACTTATAGCATCGGTGCTGATTCCGGCATGATCTTAATGGCCGGGGTTTATTATGGGGCCATTTTTGGCGGTTCAACATCATCTATATTGATCAATGCCCCTGGGGTTGCCGGCACGGTAGCTTCTTCCTTTGATGGCTATCCGTTGGCAAAACAAGGTCATGCCGGTAAAGCATTGGCGATTGCTGCTTACTCCTCCTTTATAGGCGGAACGGTCGGCGCTATTTTGTTGATGGTTGCAGCGCCTTTATTGGCAAAAGTGTCATTGAGCTTTCAATCTCCTGACTATGTAGTGCTGATGTTTTTAGGCCTAACCGCAATTGCTGCTTTTTCGAATAAAGGGCAATTTTTAAAAGCGATGATGATGACAGTGTTCGGCTTAATGCTCGCCACTGTTGGTATTGATCCATCATCAGGCACAGAGCGTTTTACCTTTAGCCAAGCAGATTTACTTGATGGTATTAGTTTCTTATTAGTGGCAATGGCAACCTTTGCATTAGCAGAGGCGCTAATCAATGTAGTACGTCCAGAGAAGAAAGAAATCAAAAGCATCAATGATTCAGATACCCCGCAAATTGGCTCAACAAAATTGACCAAAGCAGAAATAAAAGAGATGGCACCAACAGTAGGCCGTTCATCGATTCTTGGTTTTATCATTGGCGTATTACCTGGTGCCGGTGCAACGATTGCCAGCTTCATGGCGTATGCAACTGAGCGCAATTTAGCGCCTAAAGCGTTAAAAGATAAATTTGGTAAAGGATCATTACGTGGTTTAGCAGCGCCAGAGTCAGCTAATAATGCGGCGTGTACTGGCTCGTTTGTACCATTATTAACCTTAGGTATCCCCGGTTCTGGCACTACCGCCATTATGTTAGGCGCGTTAATTGCCTATGGCATTCAGCCAGGTCCAATGTTAATGCAAGAAAATCCCAGTGTATTTTGGTCTGTTATTGTAAGTATGTATTTTGGTAACATCGTATTACTTATTTTAAATCTACCTTTGATACCGTATTTTGCAAAAGTATTAGCGATGCCAAAATCAGTGTTAACCATTATGATTTTGTTCTTCAGCTTAATTGGCGTGTATTTAGTCTCCTTTAATACTTTTGATTTATTTATGATGGTTGGCTTTGCTGTGGTGGCGCTGGTATTACGATTGTTGGCTTTCCCAATGGCACCGTTACTACTAGGCTTTATTTTAGGTGACATGATTGAACGTAATTTCCGTCGCTCAATGATGATCTCTGATGGTTCATTAAGTTTCTTATGGGAACGCCCACTAACACTGAGTATTTTTGTTATCTCATTATTAGTGTTGTTATTTCCATTAAAAGACTTTATAACCCAACGCCGTGCTGATAAAGCTGCAGTTAAAGCGAAGCAAGAGCATGCGTAATTGAGCTTAAAGCTGAGGTAACTAATGATTGACACCAAAAAGCAAAATCCGTTGCAACACATAGTTAAAAAGCCCAAGCGTTTAGAAACGCGGTTAATAATTTGGGTAACGGGGCTATGTGTATTACAAGCAGTGTTATTTGGCGGCTTGGTGTATCAAATTACCGCGCAAAGTTTGCATAACCACATAGGTGATAAAGCACTGGCTGTGGCAACCAGTATTGCATCAAGCGATGAGGTTGTTAAAGCATTAAAAAATCCCAGTGACTTGGTAGCAATTAACCAAGAAATAGAAAATCTGCGCCAGCTTACTGACGCAGATTTTATTGTTATTGGCGATAAAAATGCCCATCGAATTGCCCACCCAGATCGTAATAAATTGGGCAAAAAAATGGTTGGTGGTGATAGCCAAGCAGCGCTGCGAGGTGAGCGTTACATCTCAGTGGCACAGGGTAGTTTAGGCGAATCTATTCGCGGTAAAGTGCCGGTTTATGATGAACAACAAAATATAATAGGTTTAGTCTCGGTGGGCTTTTTAGTGCAATCGATTGAGCCCTTGATCAGAGCGCGTATTGTAGAAATTATGATCTGGGGTCTGCTGTTAGTTGTTTTGAGTATTGTAGCCGCTATTTTTATTGGTCAGCGAGTAAGAAATGCTATTTTTGGCTTGCAGCCCGATGAAATTGCGAGGTTGTTTTCAGAGCAGGACGCTATTTTAAATACTATGCGCAGTGGCGTAATCGCCCTTGACCCAGATGGCCGAGTACGCAAGCTAACTCAGCGTGCTTGTGAAATTTTAGATAAACCAGCCGCTTGTATTAATCAGTCACTCACGCTGAAAGATTTACTACCAGAGCATGCTGAGTTTTTACTGCGCAACCAGCGCCGTAAAATGGTCGGCTTTGAGCTGTTTGCTGCGGATAAACGCTTGGTACTCTCGCGCTTTTCATTGCAAGTACAAGGGCAGGCTGATGGTATTTTACTTACTCTTCGTCCCGCTGATGAACTTGAGTACCTAAGTCAGCAGTTAACCAAAGTGCAAGCCTTTGCAGAGCTTTTAAGAGTGCAAACGCATGACTATTCAAATAAGCTCAACTTAATTGGTGCGCTTATTCAAATGGGTAAAAATGAGCAAGCAATAGAGTTAATTGGCCAAGAAAGCCAAGGCTCGCAAGCACAAATACATCACTTGTTAGAACGTATTCAAGACCCTGTTTTAGCAGGGTTATTAGTAGGGAAATATCACAAAGCGCGTGAGTTAAATGTGGTGCTGGAACTTAACCCAGATAGTTTGCTCGGTGCCATAGAGCGCACCGACATGTTAGAGCGAGTGGTATCAATACTGGGTAACTTAATTGATAACGCGATAGATGCAGCGATCAGAGCCAGTAGAGAGCGCACGCCTTATGTACGAGTAACGGTGGATGAAACTAGCCAGACATTATTGTTTGATGTTGAAGACAGTGGTTTTGGTTTAGGGAGTGATCACGAAGTGATTTTTACGCCCCAATATAGCTCTAAAAGCGGTGCCGAACACGGTATTGGTTTATATTTAGTGAAAACGAACTTAGATTCCTGTGGCGGCAGTTTGGAAATAGGCGAATCAGACTTAAAAGGGGCGCGATTAAGCGTCTATATCCCAAAATAACACCCTGCAATTTGGGTAATAAGCAGTAATGAAGCAATAATAAAAGTATAAATACGCTGCTATTACAAGGCTAACATGAGTAATAAAAAATGACATATTCAGTAGTTATTATCGAAGATGAACTCGAAGTTGCACAACTTCTTGCTCAATACCTGCTTTTACCTAATGGCGTTGCGGGAAACCAAACTGCGCGGCAAAGCTTGCGACAAGGTCAGTACCAAGTAGTTGGTATTGCTGCAAATCTCAGCACTGCTACCGGGTTGTTACAGGCGATAGAGCCCGATTTGATCTTGCTTGATATCCACCTACCTGATGGTAACGGTCTGGATTTATTGACTGATTTACGTCGCCGCTCGATTAAAAGTGAAGTGATGCTACTGACTGCTGCCAAAGAAGTCGAAACTCTCGAAAAAGCAATGCAATTGGGTGCTTGCGACTTTTTGGTAAAACCGTTAATGCTTAATCGGCTTAATCGGCTTGATCAAGCGTTAGCTCGTTTTGAGTCTCGCCAGCAGTGCTTATCGGATGCCAATGAAGTAACACAATCTATGGTGGATACCTTATTTGGCTCAAGTGAACAAACAAAAGCACCGGTTAGACTGCCGAAAGGGGTTGATCAGCTGACTTTAAAAAAAATCATTGATGCCTTTAAAGAGCATAAAAAAACGCCTTTTACTGCCCAGCAAATGGGCGATTTAGTTGGGGTAAGTCGCTCGACGGCGCGACGTTATCTAGAGTATTTACTAGAGGCAGAGCAAGTAAGTGCCGACCAAAGCTATGGCAGCATAGGTCGGCCAGAACGTTGTTATAAAATGAGCTAAGTTTGTTATCACTTTGAATTTAAAGACTAAGTGAATAATAAGTAGAGCACTTTTTGACATCTTCTTGAAGCTAAGATGGAAACGTCAAAAATATTTTCTAGAATTGATTGCATTTTAAGCGACTTCTATGGTGATGTTCGCATTAAGTAATGCTATACTCCCGCCGAATAATTTTTCGACTTTATTAAGAGTAAAATAATGGCAGATTTATCGAAGTACAGAAACATTGGTATTTTCGCGCACGTTGATGCGGGTAAAACCACAACTACTGAGCGTATCCTAAAGCTTACAGGCACTATCCACAAAAGCGGTGAGACACATGATGGTGAATCGACTACCGATTTCATGGAGCAAGAAGCTGAGCGCGGTATTACTATCCAGTCTGCGGCAGTAAGCTGTTTCTGGAAAGATCACCGTTTCAACGTTATCGATACTCCTGGACACGTTGACTTCACCGTTGAAGTTTACCGTTCACTTAAAGTATTAGATGGCGGTGTTGGTGTATTCTGTGGTTCTGGTGGTGTTGAACCACAATCAGAAACTAACTGGCGCTATGCGAACGAATCAGGCGTTGCACGTATTATTTTCGTAAATAAATTAGACCGTATGGGTGCTGATTTTTACCGTGTAACAGCGCAAGTACAAAAAGTACTTGGTGCTACTCCACTTATCATGACTTTACCAATCGGTATTGAAGACGAATTCATAGGTGTTGTTGATGTTTTAAACAAAAAAGCATACATCTGGGATGAGACAGGTCTTCCAGAAAACTACACTATTGAAGACGTTCCTGCAGACATGGTAGAGAAAACTGATGAATACCATGAAATGCTTATCGAAACTGCTGTAGAGCAAGACGATGACCTAATGGAAGCGTACATGGAAGGTGAAATCCCTTCAATCGAAGACATCAAGCGTTGTATCCGTAAAGGTACTCGTGACCTTGCGTTCTTCCCTACATTCTGTGGTTCTGCATTCAAAAACAAAGGTATGCAACTTGTACTTGACGCAGTAGTAGATTACCTACCTGCTCCTACAGAAGTTGATCCTCAACCTCTTATGGATGAAGAAGGTAACGAAAACGGCGAGCATGCAATCGTATCTGCTGACGAACCTTTCAAAGCGTTAGCATTTAAGATCATGGATGACCGTTTTGGTGCATTAACATTCGTACGTATTTACTCTGGTAAGCTTAACAAGGGTGACACTATCCTTAATGCATTTACTGGTAAAACTGAGCGTGTTGGCCGTATGGTTGAGATGCAAGCAGATGAGCGTAAAGAGCTTACTTCAGCGCAAGCGGGCGATATCATCGCTATCGTTGGTATGAAGAACGTGCAAACTGGTCACACTCTTTGTGATCCTAAGCACCCAGTAACACTTGAGCCAATGGTATTCCCAACTCCAGTAATCTCGATTGCTGTACAGCCTAAAGATAAAGGCGGTAATGAGAAAATGGGTGTTGCTATCGGTAAAATGGTTGCAGAAGATCCATCTTTCCAAGTTGAAACTGATGAAGATTCAGGTGAAACTATCCTTAAAGGTATGGGTGAGCTTCACTTAGATATCAAAGTAGATATCCTTAAGCGTACTTACGGTGTAGACCTTATCGTTGGTCAACCACAGGTTGCTTACCGTGAAACTATCACTCGTGAAATCGAAGATAGCTACACGCATAAGAAACAATCTGGTGGTTCTGGTCAATTCGGTAAAATCGATTACCGTATCAAGCCTGGCGAAGTGGGTTCTGGTTTCACGTTCACATCTTCAGTTGTTGGTGGTAACGTACCTAAAGAATTCTGGCCTGCAGTTGAGAAAGGCTTTAAGTCAATGATGAACGAAGGTGTTCTAGCTGGCTTCCCAGTACTTGACGTTGAAGTTGAACTTTTCGACGGTGGCTTCCACGCCGTGGATTCATCAGCAATCGCATTCGAAATCGCAGCTAAAGGCGCTTTCCGTCAGTCTATCCCTAAAGCGGGTGCACAACTTCTTGAGCCAATCATGAAAGTTGACGTGTTCACGCCAGAAGATCACGTAGGTGACGTAATCGGTGACCTTAACCGTCGTCGTGGTATGTTAAGCGACCAAGAAGCTGGTTTAACTGGCGTTCGCATTAAAGCAGACGTACCGTTATCAGAAATGTTCGGTTACATCGGTTCACTACGTACAATGACATCAGGTCGTGGTCAGTTCTCTATGGAGTTCTCACACTACGCACCATGTCCACAAAACGTAGCTGACACAGTAATCGCTGCAGAAAAAGAGAAAAAAGCGGCTAAGTAATTAGCACTTTAACTCTTTAAAAAAAACCCGCACTTGTTGCGGGTTTTTTATTGTCTGAAGGTTATTAAGCTCGAAAATTAAAACGTGCGGTCATAAAAAAGGAACAACAGTTAGTTGCTCCTTTTTTATTTATTATGACTATACCAATCTTCAAAATAGCTGACTTAATTAAGCGAATTGGTATTAATTTAGCTTATTAGCTGTTTTTGTGATGAGTGCTTTAAACTTCTTACGATGTGATTCACTACTAAAGCTCTGAATAGGCATGGTTACTTTATGTTCTTGTGGTAACAGCGGTATTGCTGTTGAATAACGCCCTGCAGGTGGAACGGTTATCTCTTTGAGGTGTACTTTAAGTGCCGCTAATGTTGCATCATTATCGACTTCACTCGGGCAGAGAAAAATCCCCCATTTTCTGAGCTTAACGCCTAGCTTGATACTACTTGAATAGCGCACAATAGGTGCAGCGAGTATGAGCCCTAATAAAATAGGAGATAACCACCAAAAAAAGACTGGCGTAAAGTAATAAGCAACGCTACCCCATACAATGGCAATCAGCGAAGAAAGCAATGTATAACTAAACGCTTCTTTCCATGGCACCATTCTGCCTTCACGCGGTTGAGCGTCCCATTTTACTTTTTTACCTAAAAATACACAGACTACAAAATATGCATGAAAAACCATCATTAATGGTGCCACAATAATGGCAAACACGGTTTCAATTATAGACCCTAAAGTAAGTTTTAATGCACCACCAAAGCGCTGCTTACGGTGTACTAAGGTAACAATCACGCCCATGAGTTTAGGCAATAATAAAATAATGATAGTTAGGTAAAGTAATGAGTCAATGAGTTCTGTTTTGGCTATTTGCCAAGTTGGAAATAGTTGATAGGCGCGATTAAAATAGACATCGCTATTTAAAGCGCGTGTTACCGCATCTATGGTACTTAACGCCAGCATAGATAACCAAATGAGTGATGATATATACGCGGTTGCACCCAGTAAAAAATGCAGCTTACTCATTAGCTTTAATTTTGCTGATGATAATAAGCCAAGGTGTTGAATATTACCTTGAACCCAGCGTCTATCGCGTACAGCATAATCTAATATGTTGCTCGGAACTTCCTCGTAACTGCCTTCAATATCGGCAAGTAATAATACGTCCCAATTCGCGCTATGTAATAAAGAGGCTTCCACAAAATCATGACTTAAAATTTCACCACCAAAAGGCGCTTTACCTTTTAGTGTTGGCAAGCCACAGCAATCAATAAATGCTTTGACGCGAATAATGGCATTATGGCCCCAGTAATTGGCTTTGTCGGTCTGCCAAAAAGCAGAGCCGGTAGCTAACATTGGACTATAAAGAATTGAAGCGAACTGTAAAAAGCGTCCAAAAAAGGTATCTTGGCGCACAGGAATAGGGATAGTCTGAATCAATCCCGTTTGTGGATTATTTAGCATACTGGTAGTGAGCTCTAGCATGCATTGGCCAGTCATTACACTATCGGCATCCAATACAATCATATGCTCGTATTGGCTACCCCAGCGCTCACAAAAGTCGGTTAAGTTACCCACTTTACGATGTTTGTTATCTTCACGGCGACGATAAAATACCTGCTTTGCAGTATCACCTAAGCGCTCACATAACGCATGCCATGCACTTAATTCATTACTAGCAATAGTTGCGTCTTGTGTATCGCTTAGTAAATAAAAATCAAAGTGTTTTAATTGCCCTGTCGCTTTTAATGATTGTAAGCTGACTTCAAAGCCTGCAATCACTCTGTGCGTATCTTCGTTATATATAGGCATAACCACAGCTGTTTTTTGCTGTGATAGTGCTTCACTGTTAATAGAGACCGGCTTTATTTTTTTAAGTGTGAGTGGATCTATCCGAAATAGCTGCAGTATAAAACCAATACAACCACTACAAAATGCGGTGACTATCCACGCAAAAGTAATAGAAAATAAAGCAAGAAGTGCATACTCAAGCAAGGTCATGCCATTTGAGTTTAAAATTTCAAACATAATTGAAATGCCATAGCCTGAAAGACCAATAGCAGCGATAGCAAATAACCACACACGAAGTGTTTTAAAAGGCATCGGCGTGCCTGCGCTTTGTTTACTTGATGTCATTTGGATACCAAACATAGCTCCATACCTCGCTCACTTCTTTATTACGTAGCTTTAGCGATAAACGCATATCTACAGGATCACTACCTTGGGGAGCGACTTTAAAAGCAACACGCCAACCTAATGATTTTGGTAATTTTTGCACTGTAATATCGCGGGCTTCACCGGTAGTCAGCTGAAGATCTGCGCTAAGTGCTAATTTTGCTGATAACTGATTGATATCAGGGCCGGTAAAGTCAACAGTAAATTGACGATGGCTTTTTGGCGGTGGATTATCTTCACCAGGTAATGCGGCACTACCGATACGCGTTCTAGCTACTTTGGCCAAATTATTTTGGCTTAGATAATCATTAAACGTCGTCATCTTATAGCTAAACTTTAATGCCTCTCCAGCTTTGAACGGCTTTTCAGGAACCCAATAACTTACAATATTATCGTTTGTTTCAGTATCTGTTGGAATTTCTACTAGCTCAACACGGCCATTGCCCCATTCACCTTGTGGTTCTATCCAAAGGCTAGGGCGGTCATGGTAATGCGCTTCTATATCAAAGTAGTTATTAAAGTCACGGTCACGCTGCACAAGGCCAAAGCCTTTTGGATTCTCATATGAAAAAGAGGTTACACTGAGTTGGGATGGATTATTAAGCGGACGCCACACCCAATTACTCTCTTGTGACTGCGTGAGCAAACCATCTGAATCATGTACTTCAGGGCGGTAATCATCAAAAAACTTAGTGCTATTTTCACCGTGATAAAACATGCTCGTTAATGGCGCTATACCTAGCTTTTTAACATCTTTACGCGCAAAAATTTGCATGTCGACGTTAACTCGTGTCTGTGTGTTTGGGTCTATTTCAAACTTGTAGGCTCCCGCTACCGATGGGCTATCGAGTAAAGCAAAAATAGTAATATTAGTTTGCTCTGGTGTTGGTTTTACTAACCAAAACTCTTTGAATGAAGGAAACTCTTCACCAGATGTTTGTGCGGTATCAATTGCCAATCCGCGTGCTGATAAGCCATAAACTTGATTAGGTCCAACTAGGCGAAAATAAGAAGCGCCCTGAAACACCATAATTTCATCTTTATAGTCATCGTTATTTAGTGGGTAGTGCAATCTAAAACCAGCATGCCCTAACTGTGTACCTTCAACACTTTTCGCTATTTCATCTTTTAGGTGTGCTGCTGTTCCATCATATTGATAAAAGTCTGTGCTAAATGGGAGACGGCTAAGCTTGGCATCTTGATCAACGATATTGATTTTGACTGGGGTTTTATATAAAAAACCTGGGTGAAATAGTTGCAGCTCATAAAGCCCTTCATCTTTCCATACCGATTGATCGTGTTTGAAGCGGATTGAGCGGTAGTCTTGATAATCAATACTATTAAGCGCCTCTATTTGTATGTTTTTAGGTGCAATGTAATCTTGCTCAGCAAGCTTTTTAGCACGCGCACTTATCACATCAAATAAGCTGCCTTGTGGTATTGCCGCTTCTAATGAGGTTGCTGCAATGGCGTTGTTCGTTCCCCACAGTGAAAAAACTATCAACATCCCTACCAAAGGTTTAAAAGCCCTTTGACAAGTTGATATAAGGTGAATGCGTTCTTTCATTTTGAATCCTTTATAAAAATATATTTACAGCGAGAGTAACGTCTATCTCAATGGTTTTTATATGGGTTAGCAGGACTGGGCAATTATCGTTTTAGCGCAGGTGTAGTAACGCAGCTTCACACTTTGTATTTATTAAACAATAAATGAAAGGTGTGAAATTTGATAAAGGCCATATCAAGGTTTGCATAGATAGTAAGCAATGTTTGCTGAAGCTTGTCTGAATTACATTTGTATAAAAAATAAAAAAGCCGCGAAAGCGGCTTTTGAGTAACTATATAGATATTTTAGGTCACAATACCTAATTGTTAACCGACTAATTAAGCTTAATCAGCATACTTTGTTGCTTTGTACGTTAATTTAACATTACCAAAAGGAATGGCGCCGTTTACACGCACTCGCCACTTACCTTCTTTAGGGTTGGTAAATGAACAGCTTTCGCTATTACCGAAGCTTATTGAGGCGCAATCTTTTCTGAAAAGAGTCGGGTTTCTTTTATGGCGTACAAATAAGTTTGCATCACCCCAGCCACCGTCAAGGCTAACCGTTAGCTCGTCATAACCTTGTGGGATTTCAAAGCTGTAGCTTTTCCACCAAAACCACCCGCCAATATTATTAATTTCGCCAATAATTACTTCATGTTCTGGCTCAGGTGGCGCGATAATGGTCGAGCGAATATCGACAATAACAGGGTCATGATCTGACGCTCTGTAAGGACCTTGAGCATATAAGGTTGATTGTTGTGCGTCAGATTTAAACTCAACGTTATAATCAAGCGAGATAGGCTCATCGGCATTAATGTGCCAATCGGTTGCACTGACTACTTTATTTAATAAGCTTGGACTGACTAGGGCGTGATCTAAACTACCCGCTCGGCCAGAAAAGCTATAAGAGTAACCTAAAGTGTTGCCATCTAGCTCAGCAACCACATTTTTAAGGCCTTTATCAGCAAATGCACGGATAGGATCTTCCATTGCATAGGCGTTCATGTCGCCAACAAGAATGATATCTTCATCATCAACCCCTGTTGGTTTGCTATTTAACCAATCAGCAAATGCATTGGCGCCAGCAGTTCGAATTTCGTTCCAACATGCTTGGCCGTCATTTTGATCAGCGTTTCCACCAGTTGCACTTCCACAACCACCTTTAGATTTTAAGTGAGCAACGGCAACAGTAAAGACTTCTTCTGTCTCTAAAGACTTAAAGCTTTGCGCAATAGGTGCGCGATTGCTGTAGTCAAAAGGCGCGTCAGTTGTAATCGCTGCTGTTCCTACTTGCTGTACTTTATCAGCACGATAAATAAGCGCGGTAGTAATAGCGTCGGTGCCGATTTTATCAACGCCAAAGTCCACAAATGCATATTGATTTTGACTGTCGGCATCATTAAGTGCATTTACTAAGCTTGCAACTGCGCTAAATTCGCCAAAGCCGTCATTTTCAATTTCCATTAAGCCAATCACATCAGCTTGCATAGCACTGATAGCACTAACTAGTTTGGCCTGTTGACGAATTAATTCTACTTCTGAGTCAGCGCCTCGGCTAGTTGGGAAACCGCTGCCTTGGCCGTCGCCATTAAAGTAGTTAAGTACGTTAAAGCTGGCAACACGTAAATCAGCGTCAGGGTTTAACTCTGGTGCATCGGTACGCGGATTCGTTGCTATAAACTGAGGTGTGACCGTTGGGTGAATACGGTAAGTGCTAAAACTGTACGCTAGGGCGCCAGTAACGGTATTTACTGTATCGCCAGTACGCAGCGTATTCTCTGCTGATAATCCAGGTACAGGGTAAGCAATAGGGTCGCGATTTTGACGAGTTGAGCCATCATCTACGAGTATTTTTTTAGTTAGATTTTGCGCTTCAACCGCATTTGCTGCCGCACCAGGAAGTGCAACTTGTGTCCCTTGATATAAACGTTCGGTGGCAAGCTCTAATTCACCGTAGCGACCTAAACCATAGTTATTCGTGACAACTAATGGCTGCTCTAGGGTCACCAACATACCTTCAAATGCTTCTAACTCACTTTGATCGATAACGGGTAAAGTGATTTTAGTCGGATAAGCTGAAAGGCCGGTATCACAAATAGCAACTTGGCTAACATTACCAATTTGGGTGGCATCAAAGTACTCTTCAACAGTACCTTGTACGCGAACATGGTCGCCAACATTAACATCAGTATTGGTAAAGTAAACAAATACACCTTCAGAAGTAAGGGGATTTGTATCTTCATCACTATTAAGTGAATTTACAAAAAAGCCTTTGAGCTGATCATCTGCTTGGAAATTAGCTGTCACAACGCCTTCAAATTCAACCACAGTGTTAACCAGTGGACTGCTTGCGCCTTCACCTTGAATACTGCTAATTAATGTTTTATCAGCGCCACATAGTAAAGGATCTTCAGGTTCTGGCTCAGGATCTGGATTAGGTGAAGAATTCCCTGCAAAGATACCTAGATCACTAAAATCATCTTGATCAAATTGCAGCCATAGCTCACTTGGATTAAAAGTGCCATCGGCATCAGTGCGGCCGTTTAATTGAGTTTCTTTACGGCGCAGTGTTTTATTTTGTGTTTGTACGCCACCTTCAGACCAAAATGAACCTGGATCTACGCCGCGTTGACCAAAGCTATCAATAACGGTTGAGCCTTGCGTAAGTACCAGTGCGTCATCACCATTAAAGTTAGTGACGGCGCTGAGTTGATCTGCTTTTTCTTTTAATTCAACTGAAGCATTACCATTAACAATGACATAAGTGCTATTAGCAGCAAGTTCACCGGTTAAATCGAGCGTATTGTTTGCCTCTGTATTGCCATTTGAATAGAGACTTAGGGTGTAGCCATCCAATGACAGTGGGGTTGTCGAATTATTAAATAGTTCTACTGCTTTATTATAGCTACTGCCCTCTACGTATTCTGATATAACGAGGTTAGCGGTAGCGGGTGCACTGAGGCTTGCTAACACAAGCGCCAATGGCGTTATTTTTGTTTTCAACATTATTATTTTTTCCCGTGTTTTTGTTTCCCCAAATGGGACGCTTAGTGTAATGAAAAATGATTACAAATAGAATACAGAATGTTAACAATATTAAGTTTTGTTATTTTTTGAGGTAGAACGTACAGTTGTGTGTTTGGTTTTAGGTAAGGCAGAGCCTGTGTAGTGTGATTACTATCTATAAAAATAGGGGGTAACGCTGCATAAATGCCAACTATGTGTTGTTCTTAAACATAAAAAAAGGGCAATAAAGCCCTTTTATATCAATATGCTTTTATTACTTATTTAAATAGCGGGCAGCTTGCTTTGCAAAGTAAGTCAGAATGCCATCAGCACCTGCACGTTTAAATGCTAATAGAGACTCCATAATAGTGGCTTCCTCACTCAGCCAGCCATTATCAATAGCGGCTTTATGCATCGCGTATTCGCCACTTACTTGATAAGCAAATGTTGGTACACCAAACTCATCTTTAACGCGACGTACAATATCTAAATAAGGCATACCTGGCTTAACCATGACCATATCGGCGCCTTCTTGAAGGTCAAGTGCGACTTCACGAATTGCTTCATCAGAGTTGGCAGGATCCATTTGATACGTTTTTTTGTCAGCGCCTTTTAAGTTACCCGCAGATCCTACGGCATCTCTAAATGGACCATAGTAGCTTGACGCATATTTTGCTGAATAGGCCATAATGCGAGTATGAATAAAACCATCGGCTTCAAGAGCTTCACGAATTGCACCAATACGCCCATCCATCATGTCTGATGGGGCAACAACATCAGCACCTGCATGTGCATGTGATAGCGCCTGCTTAACTAAAATTTCGGTAGTGACGTCGTTAATCACATAACCTGCATCATCAATAATGCCGTCTTGACCATGCACTGTGAATGGGTCAAGTGCAACATCGGTGATCACGCCAAGCTCTGGGAAGGTTTCTTTTAATGCGCGTACAGTTCTTTGTGCCAAGCCGTCATCGTTATAGGCTTCTTCAGCGAGTAGAGATTTTTTATCTGCTGGGGTAACAGGAAAAATAGCGAGCGCAGGCACACCTAAATCAACTAACTCTTTGGCTTCTTCAAGCAGCAGATCAATCGATAAACGTTCGATACCAGGCATAGATTCAATGCTTTCACGACGATTTTTACCTTCAAGAACAAAAACAGGATAAATAAGATCATTAACACTCAGCTGATTTTCAGCCATAAGGCGACGAGAGAAATCATTACGGCGCATTCTACGCATGCGAGTATATGGGAAAAGGTCTAGTCCAGATTGGGCCATAAGTATACGCTCCTACTGTGGGATTGAAAAATTAACCACTTGATTGCGGCCATGTTGTTTTGCTAAATAGAGTGCCTTATCGGCATAATCAGTAAATAGTTCAGGGTTATGGGTATCATCGGCAATTTGAGTATAAACACCGGCACTAATAGTAAACTCAATAATAGTGCCTGCTACATTCACAGTCTTATTTTCTATTGCCAGGCGTGTTTGCTCTGCAATGTTCATTGCACCTTGGTTATCAGTATTAGGTAGCAAAATGACAAACTCTTCACCACCATAACGCGCTACTTCATCAAGTGGGCGCTTAAGCTGTTGTTTAATGGTATCAGACACCGCTCTGATGACTTGATCGCCGGTTAAGTGACCATATTTATCGTTAATTGATTTAAATTTGTCGATATCTAGCATAATAATACTTAATGGCGTTTGTTCGCGGCGCGAACGACGAATTTCCATAATTAGTTTTTTATCGAAAAAGCGCCTATTTTTAATGCCAGTTAGCGCATCTTCCATATTGAGTTGTTCAAGTTCGCGGTTTTTATCTTCTAATTCCCTCAGTGTTACTTGTAACTCAAAGGTGCGTTCATCTACTTGGCTTTCAAGCTCTTGGCGGGTGCGCTCTTGTAATTCAATCCGCTCATTTAATAGCGCATCTTGTGCAGCGTTTTGTGCAATTAATGCTTGCTGCGCTGTTACTTGCTCATCGCGTTGTAATATAAATAACTTTATGACGGTATAACTTAAACAAAATGAGCAACCTAGGGACGCTGCAAAGGTTATCATTAAGCTAGCTCGAGTCACTGTATAAAGGCCGGTTAATGCAATGGCAAAATGAATGACCACAATTAAAAAGAACCCAAGTGCCATGAGTAGAGATTTATTGGGACTCGTGGGATTTTTACGCAGATAAAATAATGTTGTGGCAACATGATAACTTAAAATGACAGGGATGCTTAAAATAGCAAATAAAGCTACGCTGGGAGTGGGGAGTAACCAAATAAGTATAATAATTAATGCGTATAGTGCGGTGATTATTGTTTGCCCTTTTACTAAGTTAGACTCAATAGCTGTGCAAACATGGCGTTGTAAAGGAAGAAACGATACCGTGATCAGCATCAGCAAAATAGGCAGCACTAACTGTTGGAGGTTTGCTATGCTGGAGGGCGCATAACGAAATCCAAACCCGCCTAAGTAAGCTAAAAATAAGCTGAGCATCAGCGTAATCACACCGGCATAAGCAAAGTAATGCTTTCGGGAAAATGCGAATAAGACCAGACTACTCACTGCTAAAGAAAAAACAAAGCCAATTAATAATCCATAAAGTAAATTCACCATACTTTTATAGGCCAATAGTGAGTCTTGCTGCCACAGTGTTAAGGGGACGCGCAGCCCGATACCTGCATCATTATTAACTTTAAGGTACACCGTAGTTTCACTGTTAGCGGGAAGAGTTAACTTGACTAGCAAAGACTCGCTCGCTATCACTCTTTGTGAAAGTGCATGCGTATCACCAATATGAGTTGATGTGAGTAGCTTATCCTCCATAAAATGAGCAAAGTAAACATCGTTTAAAAGAGGGTTGTCTAGTGATAGTAAGGGCGTTAGCGGCTGCGCTAACTGATTTTTAATCTTAAATTGAATCCATACAGGGCGAGACTCAAGACCTAAATTAAGTGGCTTATCATTAAGTAGCAGCCATTCTTGTAAATTGCTTTGTCGTGCATCTTCTAATGAGGTAGGAGTAAACGAATAATGAATAGACTCTATTTTTTTTGAATTAAATTCGCTATTTATCTCGATTGCACTTGCAGGGAAACAGGATGCATAAAACACCAAAATGAATACCAGCAAAGCGCAAAAGGTTCGCATTACTTTTTCTCTAATCCAAATAAGCGATTAAAGTTTTCACGAGTATGTTTTGCCACTTCAGATGCCGGAATGCCATAAAGCTGAGCAAGCGTGTCACACACATAATGCAGCAATGCTGGCTCGTTTCGTCTTGATTTTGGCTTTGGTTTAACAGTACGAGGAATTAAAAATGGCGAATCGGTTTCTATTAATAAACGTTCAATAGGAATACTCGGTATAAGTTGCTGTAACTCCTCGCCACGTCGTTCGTCACATACCCAGCCGGTAATACCAATATAAAGTCCTAAGTTTAAGTAACCTGAGAGTGCTTGTGCATTACCTGTAAAGCAGTGCAGTACACCGCGAACAGTAAATTCTTTTAAAATAGTGAGCATATCCTCACTGGCATCACGTTCATGCAAATAAACAGGCAAGTTGAGTTTTTCAGCTAATGCGAGCTGACGACGCAAAACAGCACGTTGTATATCTCTAGGGGAAAAGTCGCGATTGTAATCTAGTCCGCATTCACCTACGGCAATAACCTGCTCATTTTGAGCGAGCTGAGTAAGTTGTTGCTCAAGCTCAGGGGTTGCTGTTTTAGCGTCATGAGGGTGAATACCAGCGGTAGCATATTGATTATAGTGCGCAGCAAGTGCTAATGATTCTTCACTGGAGGTTATATCACAGCCAATAATCAGCATCTGGTTTACGCCCGCATCTTTTGCTCTGGCGAGCACCTCTTGATGCTGACCATCAAATTGATGATTAGTTAAATTTACGCCAGCATCAATTAACGTGTATTGCATTACTGAGTACGTTTTACACGAATTGAACGGTTTTGATCTGCTTTTTTAAGTAAAAAAGAGTTGAATACGCCACGGCTAATAATAACAGTATCGCCTTCGTCTAATCTTAAGCTATCTGAACCAATTTGACGCCATTGCTGGTTATTTTCTAAGGTAATGATTAGCTCACCATAAGGTGCTTTTTTAACAGATGAAATCATTGACGTAATAGACTCTTCACCATTTTCCGCAATTTCTTTATGCTCTAAACCAAACTCTTTTGCTTTAGTGGCCACAGGCGCTGTTGCAGCGGGAGCCTCAGCTTTTACATTTGTTTGTGCCGATTTGCTTAGCTGGCTTTGTGCTGGTTGTGTTAATGACTTTCCGGCAATGGTGTTGTCGTAGCAGAGTAAACGATTAAAGTCGTTTTCAATAAAACTACAGGCTTGCAACGCTTGTTCATTGATAGGAGTTGCGGCTAAAACCGGTACACTTGCTAAAGCGAGTAAAGAAAGTAAATGCTTATTCATATTATTCCTCAGATTCTTGTTGTGGTTTTGCGGTATAAAATTTCGCTAAAATTAAGCCAAGCTCAAATAACAGCAGCATAGGGAGTGCTAATAGAGTTTGTGATAAAACGTCTGGTGGCGTTAAAAACATCGCCACTACAAATACGCCGACCACTATATAAGGGCGCTTTTCTTTTAGGCTTTGTGTGGTTGTTGCACCGCTCCAACAGAGCAACATAATCGCCACTGGAATTTCAAATGCAATGCCAAAAGCAAAAAATAGCTTGAGCACAAAGCCTAAATAGCTACTGATATCTGGGGCTAGGGTCATCATTTGAGGACCTGCACTGGTGAAAAACCCTAAAATAATTGGCAGTACTACAAAGTAGCAAAAAGCAATGCCACCATAAAATAAGAAAATACTGGAAGCTAATATTGGCATCAGCATTTTCTTTTCGTGCTGATATAAACCTGGGGCTATAAATCCCCAAATTTGATGTAAAATCCAAGGGATGGCCGCAAATAAAGCAACAAACAACGTTAGTTTAAAGGGAGCAAAAAATGGCGCAGTGACATCCGTTGCTATCATAGTGGCAGTACTAGGTAAATGAGCGACTAGAGGAGCAGCTACAAACGTATAAATATCGTTTGCAAAGTAAACCAAACCAATAAATATCACTAAAATACTCAATAGCGATTTTATCAACCGGTCACGCAACTCGATTAAATGAGCGACAAATCCTGATTTTACTTCTTCAGTCATTGTTTTCTATACCTGCATTAAGCGCATGAAAAAAGAGAGTGCCATAATTATTTAGAGTCATCTGTTGCTTGGTTATTAGTGGCTTGGCTTTGATTTTTTTTATAGCTGTGAGTAACTGATTGCGCTGCTTGTTGCAGCTCAGAAACAGAGTGTTGTAGGTCAGGGCTTAAATCTTTAAGACCTTGTTGCTCTGCTTTTTTTAGGTTTTCATGTAGCTCGTTTACACGAAGCTCTTCACTCACTTCAGCTTTTACTGAGTTAGCCATTGCTTTGGCTGTTTTAACCCAGCGGCTTACGGTTCTAATAGCAACAGGTAAGCGTTCCGGCCCTAGTACTACCAAACCGACAATAAATACCACAACAAGCTCCCACATTCCCATGCTAGTTAAACCTTGTCGTTATCTTTAGTTTTGCTAGTTGTACTTGAATCGATTGGTGTTGATTCTGATGATTTTTGGATCTGTTCAGTTTTATCTTCGCTAGCTTGTTTTTCAGCATTTTGGTCATCAGACATAGCTTTTTTAAAGCCTTTAACTGCGCCACCTAAATCACCACCCATACCGCGTAGTTTTTTTGTACCAAATAAAAGTACAATGATTGCAAGTACAATTAATAATTGCCAAATACTAATACCACCAAAACCCATGGTTTTCTCCTGCTTTTAAGCCATAAAATAATAAGGTTAAGTGCTGATTATACGCCTAAAGTGGCAAATAGCACTTAGTTTATGCGCGGCGCCAAGCCGCTATAAAGCCAATAACAGCACAGCTTAAGACAACGCCAGCAGCGATTAAGTTGTGTTGTAAATAAAATAAAGCTGAGACAATCATCGCAGCACTACTAAACAGTCCTAAAACCAATGGTTTATGTGAAACCTTAATTTCAGGTGCGTGAGAGTGTGGTGCTCGCTTTAAATTTTGATAAATTAAATCGGGTAGTTCAGGCATTTTTTCTGCCCAAAACGGTAAGTTTGCATACATTTGCTTTAGCACAGACAGCGGGCCCACTTGTTGTTTAACCCAGTCTTCTAAAAATGGTTTTGCTGTTTTCCACAAGTCCAGTTGTGGGTATAGCTGACGACCTAAGCCCTCAACATACAGCAAGGTTTTTTGTAATAATACGAGTTGCGGTTGAACCTGCATATTAAAACGACGTGCGGTATTAAATAAGTTAACCAATACATGACCAAATGATATTTCAGCCAGTGGTTTATTAAAAATAGGCTCGCACACGGTGCGAATAGCAAATTCAAACTCTTCAATGCTGGTATCAGGTGGTACCCAGCCTGAATCAACATGTAGCTGTGCTACTTGGCGGTAGTCGCGGTTAAAAAAGGCAATGAAATTTTCAGCTAAATAGCGTTTATCTTCTTTGTTAAGAGTTCCAACAATACCGCAATCTATACCAATATATTTAGGATTATGCGGGTTTTCGCGTGACACAAAAATATTACCAGGGTGCATATCTGCATGAAAAAAACTATCGCGGAATACTTGAGTAAAAAACACTTCTACTCCGCGTTCTGCTAATAACTTCATGTTGGTGTTTTGTGCCATCAACGCTTCAGTGTCCGAAACCGGAATACCGTAAATACGCTCCATAACCAGTACATTACTGCGGCTATAATCACTATATACTGTTGGAATGTATAACGATTCTGAACCTTCAAAGTTACGCTTTAATTGAATGCCATTAGCGCCCTCACGCATTAAGTCGAGCTCATCGAGCAATGTTTTTTTATACTCTTTAACCACTTCCACTGGGCGTAATCGCTTGGCTTCGTTAATTAACTTACCGACAACCTTAGCCAATTTTTCCATTAGTGCTAAGTCAGCGTTGATTTGTTGCTCAATATTAGGGCGAATAACTTTAATAACAACATCTTGCGATTCACCTTGAGGATCAACAAGAGTAGCAGTATGCACTTGAGCAATTGAGGCCGATGCCAAAGGTATTTGTGAAAATTCGCTAAATAGCTGGCTAATATCATCTATTTCTAATGCTTTTTCGATGATTCTCTGGGCTAGTTCACCTTCGAACGGTTCTACCTGATCTTGTAAAAAGGCTAATTCCAAGGCGATATCATGAGGCAGTAAATCGCGCCGAGTTGAAAGCATTTGGCCAAACTTTATCCACACAGGGCCAAGTTGTTGTAGTGCTAAACGAAGTCTTAAGCCAGGAGGTTTATCTTTGTGTTGGTTGCGCAACCAAAACAAACTGCCACGAGCAAGTTTAGCAAACCAAGGTACTTTATGTTTGGGTACAAGCTCATCAAGTCCGAAGCTAAGCAGGGTTTTAGTTATGTAATACAGTCGGGCAGTTGACACAAAAAATCCTTAGCGCGTTAAAGGGCTTTAATTAGGGCGTTAATACGTTGCTCAATGGCGGCAACTTGGCTTTTTAGTGCTCTATTTTGTTGTTTAAATTGCTCAAGCTCTAATGGGTGAATGGTGATTGCCAGTTCGTCTTGGCACACACTAATAAAAGTATTATCGAGCTGAGACTTTGCTTTTTTACCCTGCTGCTTAAGCGACTGCAAGTGCAAATAAAGCTGTTGTGCAGGCGCGTCGCCAATATGCTTTGCTAGTTGCTCTGGCCAATCAATCTCTACACTTGAAAAGGCTGAACTATAGTGTTGAGCTATATTTAAATCGCCTTGTAAATCAAGCTTATCTTGGCGAATAAGTTGAGTCAGCATGGCTGGGTTTTTCAGTGCTAACAACGTATCTATATTGGCGCTGATCATACAATCAGCGTCAGCATGTTCGAATGCAGTGTAAAGATGTAGCTGCTGATTGGCATAAGTAATGGCTATTTTTTGCTGCCAGTCTCTAACCTCAACTAATAAGCGCTGATGCTCTACCGTTTTTAGTTTATCGAGTAAGCTCGGATCGAGTTTAAGCGCTTGATTTAATACTTGCTCAATAAGCGAAAGTACAAAGCTCGGTAGCATAAAAAAACTGCCTGCAGCCGGTTGTTCTTTACTGTGTTCTTCAAGCGCCATAAATTACTAACCTTAGTATTTAAATCCACGATGCAGGGCAACAATGCCACCAGTTAGATTTTGATAAGTCGCTTGCTCAAATCCTGCTTCCACCATCATCGCTTTAAGGGTTTCTTGATCTGGATGCATACGAATTGACTCTGCTAAGTATTGGTATGATTCACTGTCGTTAGCAACTAGTTTACCCATAGTAGGTAAAATGTTGAAAGAGTAAAAGTCATACGCCTTGCTGAGAAGCTCTTGCTCTGGTTTTGAAAACTCAAGAATGAGTAAACGACCACCTGGCTTTAAAATGCGGTACATAGAGCGCAATGCTTTATTTTGGTCGGTGACATTACGTAAGCCAAAAGCAATCGTAATTAAATCAAAACTATTATCAGGGAAAGGTAAGGCTTCGGCATTCATTTGTACGTAATCAATGTTGCCTACAAGGCCTAAGTTATGCAGCTTTTCGCGGCCTACTTTTAACATTGAAGAGTTTATATCACCTAAAACAACCTGACCGGTTTCGCCAACAAGCTGGCTAAACTTTGCAGTTAAATCGCCAGTACCGCCGGCTAAATCTAATACATGATGACCTTTACGAATACCTGAGCTGGCAATTGTTTGACGTTTCCATAAACGATGAATACCAAAAGACATGAGATCATTCATAACATCGTACTTTGTCGCAACAGAATGAAATACATCAGCAACCATAGAAGCTTTTTCGGTTTCGGCAACAGTTTTATAGCCAAAATGCGTGGTCTTTTCAGGGTTCTCGTTCATGATTAATCTCTATCGTGGTAATAAAGACTAGTGTACTTGATTGTGCACCAAGGGTGCAATTTGAATATGATTTATCAGTTAATTTTATTGTTTGAACAGTGTACTGGGTTATTGAGATGCGCGTGATTTAAACGCCGCGTTTGAGGCACTTTTAACTAGTTGGTTAAAGTCGCCTTGTTGTTCCGTAATCCCTAATGAGAGAGAAATGGGAGGGAGTTTTAGATCGCTTTTTGAACTTATAAAGCGTAGTTTTTCAACTCCAGTTATTACTTTTTCTGCAATCAGCTTAGCAGTTTCTGGCTCAATGTTAGCAAGTAGAACGATAAATTGGTCTTTTGCAGAGCGCCCGGCTAAGCCACTTTGTGAAACATACTTTTGAACTTGCTTAGCTACTTTATTTAAAATCACTTCTCCAATGGCATCACCAAAGTTATTAATAAAATGCTCTAAATTATCAATTTGAATGGCAATTGCTGAAATTGACTTATCTTGTTTTAGCCATAATTGTGTTTGCTTAGTTAAATAATGGCGTTTGTATAAGCCTGTTTGTGGGTCAATCACATGTTGTTTGCGCAAGGTATTAAGTTGTTTTTTAGTGGCTTCGTGTAGTTTTTTTGCCTGGCTAAGTTCTTGTTTAAATTGTGCTTGTTGTGAGAGAAGTAACTGTGTTTGCTCATTTAACCTTTCTAAAGCGAGGCGGCTGTTAGCAATATTATTTTCATCTAAAGAATGCAAGCAGTCATTAACATGGCCTGCAAAATCGTTAAGTTTTTTTTCTGTTTGCTGTGCATTTCGCGATAGTGAATTGATCACGCCATTGACGTTTTCAATCATTGCTACTTCGGTTTTATGACCCTGATTTAAATATTCAAAATAGAGTTGCTCAATAAATAGCTCATCAATATTTTGATTTACATCTATGGCATCATCAATAGCATTGTTAAGCGCAAAATGGATTTTACTAATGTATGTATACACAACTTGAAAATTTAAGGGGGTAGGAGGCAAAACATGATGCTCTAAAAACATACATACTTTTGTCATTTTTTCTTGTGCTATAGCCATGGAGTCATGGAACATCATTTGCAATTACCAACCAAATACGCATAAATGCTGATTTATAAAACTCGTCCAATGAGGCAATTTGCTTCCAAGCAACGATACAATAATCATTATATCCGTTATTTAAAAGTAAAATGAGTCGGAGTTGGCTAAAATAGGACTATAATTTCAATAACCGTTGTTTTTCTGAGCAATTACTCTAGGGCCTATTGACCTTTCAGGATTAAAACTTGTTCAATCTAGAGGTGATTTAATCGCGGCGCGAGATTTGTAACCTAGTGGGCTAAGTAAAAAGCGAGTAACAAAGAGTTAATCACCTCTAGGCAGAACCCTTTGGGCAGCGCAAGTTTGGCATCTATGCTGCGTTATCGCCTACTTATGGGGAGTAACCACACTACATAGGCTCTGCCTTGCCTAGAAGCCAAACACACTGCTGCAAATTTAACCTCGAAAGATAAACAGACCCTAGTTATTTATAGTTTTGTATTAACTTAAGTTAATACAATGTCTCACGGGCGTATATTTTGCGCAGTTGGTCGTATATCTATTTGCTATTTATCTAGGCTACGATAGGTTTATCACATCTGTAATATTACTAAGATCAATCACTATGAATTTATCTCTTTCAAAACAAATGCGTCTTTCCTTATTAAGTGTCACTTTAGTGTGCTCACTAAGCGCGTGTCAGCTCACCGCAATTAATGCGGATCAACAATTTACGCAAGCGGCTGAGAATATCGTACAGCATCGCCAAAATATTAGCCCGTATAGTAACCCCGAAGGAGTTGATGGCTACTTATTACCTAATTTGTCAGCTGAATTTTTAGCGCAGCAATATCAAAAAAACACCCAGCTATTAGCAGATTTAGATGCCATAGATATAAGTAAGCTCAGTGATGAAAACCAAATTAACTACAGTATTATTCGAGCGCAAGTGCAAAATAGTGTTGATGAATATGTATTTAATACGCACTACATGCCTTTAACGTCAGAATATGGCTTTCATTCAAGCTTATCGTTTATTGTTAATAGCTCTGATTATAAAACTGCTCAAGATTATCAAAACTACTTAAAGCGATTACAACAAGTGCCGCGCTTTTTTGAGCAAAACATAGGTTGGATGCGTAAAGGATTAGAAGTTGGTTTAACTCAACCCAAAGCGGTATTAATTGGCTACCAAGACTCGATTACTGCCTACATTGTTGACGATGTAACACAGTCTGAATTTTACAAGCCGTTTTTAAACAATACCGCGGGTTTAAGTGATAGTGAATTTGCAGATTTGCAACAACAGGCTAAAGCCACTATCAGTGGCCAAGTTATTAAAGCCTATAAAGATTACTTAACTTTTTTTAATACTGAATACTTACCTGGCGCGCGCAGTGATATTGGTATTTCGTCAACACCGAATGGTGAGGCCTTTTATGCAAATCGTGCTAAATATTACACCACCACACAAATGACCCCAAAAGAATTACATGAGCTGGGTTTAGCGGAGGTTGCGCGCATTCGTAGTGAAATGGAAGCGGTTATTAAAGAAGTAGGTTTTAAAGGCACGTTTGCAGAATTTATCTACTTTTTACGAACAGATCCGCAGTTTTACGCCACAACGCCTGAGCAATTATTAAAAGAGGCCGCGTATATTGCAAAAAAAATGGATGCGCAGTTGCCTAAATTATTTCATACCTTACCGCGCAAACCTTATGGCGTAGCGCCGGTGCCTGCCAATATTGCTCCTAAGTACACTACTGGGCGCTATTCAGGTTCGAGCCGTGATGATCAAGCCGGCTTTTATTGGGTGAACACGTACGCTTTAGATAAACGACCACTCTATGCTTTAGAAGCGTTAACTTTGCACGAAGCGGTGCCGGGTCATCATTTACAAATTTCACTCAATGCAGAACTTGAAAGTTTACCTAGCTATCGCCGTGATGCGTATTTATCAGCGTTTGGTGAGGGCTGGGGATTGTATTCAGAGTACTTAGGCGTTGAAGCGGGTTTTTATCAAGACCCGTACAGCAACTTTGGTCGTTTAACCTACGAAATGTGGCGTGCTACACGTTTAGTGGTTGATACGGGTATGCACATGTACGGCTGGAGTCGTGAGCGTGCAATGAATTTTATGGCCGATAATACGGCGCTTTCATTACACAATGTAAAAACAGAAACCGATCGTTATATTTCATGGCCTGCACAAGCGTTGTCATACAAAATTGGTGAGTTAACAATTAAACGTCTGCGTGCAGAGGCCGAGCAAGCATTAGGTCAGCAGTTTGATATTCGTGAGTTTCATCATCAAATATTGCGCCATGGTTCAGTGCCTTTGTCGGTGCTTGAGCAGCAAATACGTTTGTATATACAAGCAGAATTAGCAAAAACAGATAGCTAATAGCGCATTATTTTGAAACTATAAAAGCGTGGTGTTATTTAATGACATCACGCTTTTTTAGCATTTAAGGATAAGTAATGAGTCAATTTATAATGTTCAGTATCGATGTGTTTGCCAGCTTATTTATTGTTGTATTTGGATTGCTGGTTATATTAATTGCTATTTTTTATGTTCGAGATGTTACCCAAACAAAGCATGCTATTAGGCGTAATTATCCGGTAATTGGACGTTTTCGGTACTTTTTTGAGCGCCAAGGTGAGTTTTTCCGTCAGTATTTTTTTGCTCTCGACCGTGAAGAAATGCCCTTTAATCGCGCCGAACGCAGTTGGGTATATCGGGCTGCTAAAGATGTTGATCATACGGCTGCTTTTGGTTCAACCCAAAGCTTAGAAACGACAGGCACCGTAATGTTTATGAACTGCGCATTTCCTACCTTAGATGAAGAAGCCCTAGCGCCTAGCAACGTAACGCTTGGGCCTTATTGTAAATTTCCTTACACCACAAATTCGTTATTTAATATATCGGGCATGAGCTTTGGCGCGTTATCCAGTCCTGCTGTACGTGCACTCTCAAAGGGGGCAAAATTAGCCGGTTGTTGGATGAACACGGGGGAAGGCGGACTTAGTCCGTATCACTTAGAAGGTGGTGCCGATATCGTGTTTCAAATTGGTACGGCTAAATATGGTGTACGCGACGAGCATGGAAATTTAAGCACAGAAAAACTAAAAGCAGTTGCTGCACACCCTGCAGTTAAAATGTTTGAGCTGAAAATGAGCCAAGGTGCCAAGCCAGGTAAAGGCGGTATGTTACCTGGGCGAAAAGTGAATGCTGAAATTGCTAAAATAAGAGGCATACCTGAGGGGCAGGATTCAATTAGCCCAAATGGGCACCCAGAAATAAAAAATCCAAACGATATTTTAGACATGCTCACCACGATAAGAAGTACAACCGGTAAACCGACAGGCTTTAAAGCGGTAATTGGTGAACATACTTGGTTAGAAAGTTTATTTGCCGAGATAAATCATCGTGGTATTGAGTCTGCACCCGACTTCATTACCATTGATAGTGCTGATGGTGGTACCGGCGCTGCACCTCAGTCTTTACTCGATTCGGTGGGGTTACCGCTAAAAGAAAGTCTTCCTTTAGTTTTTCAGTTACTAAAAAAGCATGGCCTTAGAGAGCGAGTTAAAATTATTGTCTCTGGCAAATTAATTGTGCCCTCAAAAGTTGCGTGGGCATTAGCACTGGGTGCCGACTTTGTTGTGTCTGCACGTGGACATATGTTTGCACTAGGCTGCATTCAGGCTATGCAATGTAATAAAGATACCTGCCCCACAGGAATTACTACGCATAATGAACGTTTACAACGGGGCTTGAATGTTGAAGATAAAGCGCAGCGGGTCGCAAATTATAATAAATACATTCATTACGGTGCGGGGCTTATTGCACATTCTTGTGGCGTTACCAGTGCTCGCGAATTAAAACGCAAACATGTGCGTATAGTGCAAGAAAGTGGTCTTTCTGAGCCACTAGATAAAATGTACGAACACTATCATTAGATATAGCTTAAAGGCGCTTAAAGCGCCTTTTTTAATAAAATAAAGACTTAGTTTAGGGTCAAACAGACTCTAATTTAAATGGCTTATTAGCAAGCTGAAAAACGCGTCTTTAGTATCGCAAGTGTGGGCATTTAAAATCAATTGCTCACCCAGTGCTAATGTTTGTTTTTGTACGTTTAACCGTGCGGCCTCATCGGTAATGCCTTCTATATCAATTACATTAGCAAGGCCTATAGTGCGTCTAATTAGCTCTATGCCACAGTAGCCAATAGCATCTTGTAAAACATGTTTCATAAAATACTCTGCGTAGCCTGAAGCTTTAAGTGTCTCATCAGTTGTTTGCTTATTTATGAGCTCAAACCACTGTTGTTCAAATGTGGCGTAGCATTCAACCAATGTACTTAATAAATGGGTTTGATAATTACGACGTGCTACAAAGTCGTCAATGCGACCGTGCTGAGCACAGTAATTTAGTAGTAAGTTACCGATAAAAGATCCAATATCAAAGCCAATAGGGCCAAAAAAGCCAAACTCAGGGTCGATCATTTTAGTGGTAGTTTGATTAACAAAAATACTTCCGCTGTGCATATCGCCATGCAACAAGGTTTGTGGGTTCGATAAAAAGTTAGCTTTTAGCTTTGCTACTTCAAGTTTTAATGCCCCGTTTTTACGAATAGCCTCAACTTCAGTTTGTAATTGTGCCGGATAGTTGTTGCGTTCATGCTCTGTGTACGGATCGCTAAAAAATAAATCTTCAGTAATTTGGCACAATTCAGGGTTAGTAAATTGGCTAATACGTGCTTTTTTATCTTGCGCTAATAAATAAAAGTCAGAGTTATAAAAGCCCGTTTGGCTTAAATACACAGCTACGTGGTGAGAAAGGTTTGGAAATTGTTCAGCATTATTTTGCGCTGTTCGCAAAATTTGTAAATCACCTAAATCTTCTAAAATGGTCAGAGCTAAGTCTTTATTGTAATGTAAAACAGTAACCGTATGCGCAGGGCAAATAGCCCCATGATTAAGTAAAACTTCTGCCTCTATGCGTGCTCTATCAAGTGTTAATGGCCACGACTCACCTACACAACGCGCATACGGTAAAGCTTGCTTTAATATAATACTGTTGTTTTGCTCATCCGTAATTCTAAATACTAAGTTGAGATTACCGTCACCAAACTCATAAGCGGTAAGCGCTTGCCCCGGCTTAAAAAAGTCGTATTGATTAGATTCAATTAACGAATTGATGTAATTAATAGCGTGCTGTGCATTAAAAGCAACATAGTTAGTCATGGTTTTATTCTCAATAAAGATGCATTTAAGCATTCTATACCTTTAAATGTTTAGATGTCTATAAGTCTAACTTGAGAGTTCTTCAAAGTGGTGTAAAATAACCCTACGCACTTCTAATCTTTTGAGCCTTATGCAAAATTTAATCGCAAGCAGTTTAAAATATGAAAATAGTACGCTGAGCGTACTTGATCAATATTTGCTTCCTCATCAGCAAGTGTGGCATGAATGCCACACTGTAGAGACAATGAAAGAGCTGATCATCAGCTTAAAAGTGCGTGGTGCGCCACTTATAGGCTTAGGGGCCAGTTTATTAATTGCTTATTTAGCTGAGCAAGGTATGACTAGAGACGCGCTTGCAACCGCCATAAATGAGCTAGAAGCCACTCGCCCAACAGCGGTTAACTTAATGCATTGTATGGCGGCGTTGCGCCAAGCGCTTAAACAAACTGATTATGTTGCCAGTATTGTTGCAACGACTGAGCAGTTATTTATTGAAGACATTGAGCTATGTGAGCGTATGGCAACACGTGGTGCCGAGCTAATAAATAGCGGCGACAATATATTAACTCACTGTAATACCGGCGCTTTAGCCACTGCGGGCATAGGTACGGCATTGGGTGTTATTTATAAAGCACAACAAGTCCATGGCAATGTTCATGTGTGGGTGGATGAAACACGCCCCTTACTGCAAGGCGGGCGTTTGACCGCGTTTGAATTGGAGCGTTGGCAAATACCTTACACGCTAATTTGCGATAACATGGCGGCCAGTTTAATGGCTGCAGGTAAGGTAGATAAAATTGTTGTAGGGGCTGATCGTATTGCTGCTAATGGCGACTTTGCCAATAAAGTCGGTACTTATAATTTAGCGGTGCTTGCGCATTTTCATAATATTCCATTTTATGTGGTGGCACCGGTTACTACGCTTGATGTAAAGACTGCCCAAGGTAGCGATATAGAAATAGAGCAACGTAATCCACAAGAAGTGCGTGGTGTTAGTGGTAGTTTTGGCGAGGCATTGTGGGCTCCCACTAATGCTAATGTATATAACCCCGCATTTGACGTAACACCCGCAAACTTGGTTACTGGGTGGGTGTTAGATACCGGTGTTTATAACCAGAGTCAGGTAGAAAGTGGCGTGCTTTTAAAGCTGAAGTAATTTTGCGATGCGTTTGGTCCACGTTATGTTTATTAGTGTGGACCAGGGTTTTGAATGATTAAATTACGGTAATAATGGAAATTGCTCTGCAATCGGTGATTCCGTGCTTTGTGCTACCCAACCTTCTGTATTGTTAAATAGACGAATAGCGGTAAATTCTGGGTCGCTACCCATATCAAACCAATGAGGGGTAAGCTTAGGTACTGAGATCAAATCGCCTTGTTGACAAAGTACTTGGTACACTTTACTGCCAATGTGTAAGCAAAATAACCCTTGGCCTTTGACAAAAAAGCGTACTTCGTCTTCGCTGTGAGTGTGTTCAAATAAAAATTTTTTGCGCAATTCTGCAGCATCAGGGTTGCCTTTAACCAGCGATATAACGTCAACAGTTTGATAGCCGCCTTGCTGTTTTAAGCGTTCAATATCGCCGTTGTAGGCAGTTAAAATATCATCATTGCTGGTGCTTTCAGTAATCTCGGTATTTGCCTGCCATTGCTCAAAACGCACATTAACCTTAGCAAGTTCAGCGGTAATACGTTGAACGTCGCTACTGGTCAGCAGTGCATTATTGGCGTCAGAATCTGCAAAAATAGTGAGTTGGCTCATGCTAAATGCTCCGCTTTAAATTGGCTAAAATCGTTAATGTAGTTGTGCTTTGATGAGCTTTCTTGCCCATCGCGAATTAAATGTAAAGTTTTAAGCCCAGTGGTTTTTGCAGCATCAAGCTCTGCAACTACATCACTTAAAAACAATACTTCGTCTGGGTTAAAAGGCAATTGCGTTATTATGTTTTCATAGGCGCTTGGCGCTTGTTTAGCGCCTACTTTGGTATCAAAGTAATCACTAAATAGTGAGCGAATATCGCCAAAGTCAGAATACTGAAAAATTAAATGCTGTGCTTTCACAGAGCCCGACGAATAAACGTATAACTGTTGGCCAGCTTGCTTTTGTTGTTGTAAAAATTGATAAGCATCTGGGTATAAGTGACCAGTAAAATCACCGTTTTCATAGCCTGTTTGCCAAATTAAACCTTGTAATTGCTTAAGTGGCGTTATTTTTTTATCTTCTTCAATCCAAGTAAGTAAAGTGCTAATAACGGTGTCGATATCGGCATTAGGCTCGTTAATTTCAGCTTTTACAGCGCTAATTTGTTCTGCTACTTCAGGCTGTTCTGTGTGACCGCGCACAAATGCAGGCAGTTGTTGTGCGGCATAAGGAAATAGCACATCTTTTACAAACGAAATACGCGTAATAGTGCCTTCAATATCAGTTAGCAATGCTTTGATCATAGTGCGGTTCCTGTTATTTTTAAGCGTTCTAGCTCGCAACTAAATAAAAACTCTAATGCCTCTAAATGGCGGCGAACTTCATCAATGTTACGGCCAACAGCATATAAACCATGACCTCTGATCAATACGGCATGCTTAATTGGTGAGTGTAAGTGATGGTCGCTCACAAGTAGGCTTAAACGGTCTATATCTTGATCGTTATCGAAAATAGGGATGGCCAGTGATTCTAAGTGCGATGTAATACCGCTGAGCGCTTTTTGCATCTCGTAGCCGATTAGTTCAAGCTGATGGCGTTGAATAATATTTGAAAGTACAGTTGCCGCTACCGAGTGAGTATGCAAAACATATTGCGCGTCAGGAATAAGTTGATACAAGCTCAAATGCAGTTGTGTTTCGGCTGAGGGTTTTATTGCCCCTGCAACACGCTCACCTAAATGATTTAATTGTAGAAAATGCTCAGGCATTAACGCGCCTTTGTCCTGGCCACTGGCTGTGACTACAAAGCCCGTACTGGTGCGAGCTGAAAAGTTTCCACCTGTTGCGGGTACCCAACCTTTTTGACTGACCCATTTTCCGGCTTCAATAAGTTCTGAAATAGCGGTATTGTTTTGCATACATTCCTCACTAATGAGCATAAAGCTATTTGTTTTAGACGGCTATACTTCTGTTTTAAGCAATGATAGCATCGCTTTGGGCGTAAAACCATCATTAAGGGTAACCAGTGTTTGAAAGTAAATTGCCAAATTTAGGCACCAGTATTTTTAGTCAAATGACTGCTTTAGCAAATCAATTCGAAGCGATTAATTTATCGCAGGGTTTTCCTGAGTTTGATGCGCCTGAGCTACTTAAAAAACAGCTTAATCATTATGTGCTTGAAGGAGTTAATCAATATTCACCTTCATCTGGTGTACCGCGCCTGCAGCAACAAATTGCCCAGTTAGCAAAACGAAAATATGCGGTTGAAATAGATGCCGCGCAGCAAGTAACTGTAACCTCAGGGGCAACCGAGGCGCTGTTTGTTGCAATTCAAGCGCTAGTGCGCGAAGGTGATGAAGTCATTGTATTTGACCCCGCTTATGACTCATACCAGCCAGCGATTGAATTGGCCGGTGGTAAGTCAGTTAATATTGCTCTGCATGCTCCGAGTTATGTAATTGACTGGCAAACGGTGGCTGCGGCTATTAATAGCAAAACGCGGGCTATTATTATCAACACTCCACATAACCCAAGTGGTAAAACGTTAAAACAGCACGATATTAATGCTCTAAAAGCCTTAGTCATCGAGCATGATTTATACCTGATAAGTGATGAAGTATACGAGCATATTACTTTTGATAAGCAACCACATTTAAGTGTGTTACGAGATGAGGAATTGTTTGCTCGCAGCTTTGTGATCTCAAGCTTTGGTAAAACCTTTCATAGCACCGGTTGGAAAATGGGCTACTGTATTGCGCCTACTGATTTATGCGAAGAATTTCGAAAGATTCATCAGTATGTTACTTTTTCAAGCTTTACGCCTGCACAACATGCATTAGCCGATATGTTAGAACAGCAAGGTGAGCATGTGGATGCGCTAAGTGAGTTTTATCAACAAAAACGCGATGTGCTCAGTAATGCTCTACAAGATAGCCGCTTTAGCATTTTACCAAGTGAAGGCACCTACTTTTTACTGCTTGATTACAGTGATGTATCTGACTTAAATGACGTAGAATTTTGCCAATGGTTAGCAGAACAAGCAGGCGTTGTAGCCATTCCACTGAGCGTGTTTTATCAGCAACCAAGCAATGATAAAGTTATTCGTTTATGTTTTGCTAAAAATGATCAAACCTTAATAGAGGCGGCACATATTTTATGTCAACTTTAACCTTAGCATTATTACAAAGCTCGCTGCATTGGCTCGATAAAAAAGCCAATTTAGCTATGTTTGAAAAACAGCTTGCTAACGTCACCAATCAACCTGATTTAATTGTACTTCCTGAAACCTTTGCCACTGGATTTGCGGTTAACCTTGACTGTGGCGACGCTGAAAATGGCTCAGTACTGAGTTGGCTCAAGGCACAGGCGAAGCACTATAATGCGGTAATTGCAGGCTCAGTATTGGTAACCCAAGGAAGTAAAAAAGCGAATCGGTTTTACTGGGTACAACCAAATGGAGAAGTGAGCTACTACGATAAACGGCACTTATTTTGTTTAGGTAACGAAGGCGAGTTTGTAGTGGCAGGACAAGCGCGTGAAGTGTTTGAACTCAATGGGTTTAAAATATTGCCACAAGTATGCTACGACTTACGGTTTCCGGTGTTTCAGCGCAATAACAATGACTACGACGTGATGATAAATATTGCCAATTGGCCAGCAGCAAGGCGCAATGTATGGGACACTTTATTAATGGCACGAGCAATGGAAAACCTATGCTACGTGGTTGGCGTAAACCGGGTTGGTGAAGATGGCAATGGTATTGCCCACAGTGGTGGAACTGCAGTGTATGACTTTAAAGGTGAGCCACTGATTAAAGCGAATGACGACCAGCAAGCACTACTAACAATCACGTTAAATAAAGCGCCGCTTGATGAGTTTAGAGCTAAATTTCCAGCACATTTAGATGCCGATGCTTTTACATTGGTATAAATTAGCGCCCAGCCGATAAAGTGCTAAAATAGCCGCTGATATTTTTATTGGCGGCTTTATGAATACAACCCTTATTACACCGGTAATTTTAGCTGGCGGTATTGGCACACGGCTTTGGCCGCTGTCGCGCCAAGCAATGCCAAAGCAGTTTTTATCTTTGCTTGATAATAAAAACCAGCAGTCGTTATTGCAAAGCACGTTAGTGCGTGTTGCAACTGAGGGCTTTAATCCCGCTATTTTGGTCTGTAATGAGCAGCATCGATTTATTGCCGCGCAGCAGGCAGCATTTGCAAAGCCCCATGCCATAGTACTTGAGCCAGAAGGCAAAAATACCGCACCAGCCATTGCCCTTGCCGCGCACTATGCATTAAAAAATAATATTACAGGTCCTTTGTTGGTGATGCCTGCCGATCATTATATTGAAGATTTTACGCCATTAACTGCTCAGTTATCTGATGCGGTGACACTGGCTGAGCAAGGTAAATTAGTTACATTTTCAATTACGCCAACAGAGCCGCATACCGGTTATGGCTATATCAAACAGGGCACAGCAATTATAGGTACTGCTTGCTTTGAGGTAGACCAGTTTAAAGAAAAACCTGATTTAGCAACTGCATCAACCTATTTAACTGAGGGCGGTTATAGTTGGAACAGTGGCATGTTTTTATTTACTCCCGCTGCATATCTAAAAGAGCTGGAACGCTTTGCGCCAAAAATAGCTAAAAGTGTTGCTAGTGCCACTGATTTTAAACAAGACTTAGCGTTTACAAGAGCAAATACTCATGCACTTGAATCTTGCCCAAGTGACTCGATTGACTACGCTATTTTAGAGCGCAGTAATAATGTGGTGGTAATGCCCGTTGCGTTAAAGTGGAGCGATGTGGGCAGTTTTTCTGCACTGGCAACGCTAAGTAAAAAAGAGCCACAAGGTAATAGCCCACACCAAGAACATATCGCCCAAAACAGTGGTAACAACTTAGTTATTAGCGAAGATAGACACACAATAGCGACGTTAGGAGTAAGCGATTTAGCAATTATTCATACCCACGACGCCACTTTAATTGCTGATCAAAATGCGCTTGATGCCCTCCCGTTATTGCTCAAGCAACTGGCATCAACACATAACAACAAACTGACACACCATCAGGTGGTTTACCGCCCTTGGGGAAATTATCGTACGCTGGTAGAAAGTATCGGTTTTAAAGTAAAAAAAATAACCGTTAATAGTGGGGCCAGGCTCTCAACGCAGCGTCATCAGCATCGCGCTGAGCATTGGGTGGTAGTATCAGGCACTGCAGATATATGTATTGACCAGCAAAGCTTAACGCTGACCCACGACCAATCTTGTTATATTGCAGCAAAACAGCTGCACAGTTTAGCGAATAATCAGCCCGAGCCCTTAATTGTGATTGAAGTGCAAACGGGCGCTATATTAGATGAAAGCGATATAGAGCGATTTGACGATATATACGGCAGAAAATAACAGTATAAATAGTGAAAATACTTGATTATTTGTCACAGTAGTAAAACTGGTTAGCCCGTAGCCCGTAGCCCGTAGCCCGTAGCCCGTAGCCCGTTTTTACCCTAGTCCTTGCCGCACATACTTTAAATACGCCTCTAAACTGTGTTGCCACAGTGTGCTGGCTTCATTTAACGAGTTATTTAATGGTTTTTTATCTAGCAGGCGTCGCTCAATTTTTTTAAGAGCCAGTCCATAGCTATTAAAGCCAAGTTGCATTGCGGTGCTGGCTTGGCGATGTAATAACTTAATGCATTGCTCGGGGTCTTGCTCTAATAAAGCTTGGCAACGGCTCAGTTTGTTACGCGCAGAGAGGATAAACTCATTATAAATAGAAGATACTTCATCAATACTAAAAGAGCTTGTTAGGGTTTCTGTGGCAGTTTCATCGTATAACGTATAAACCAGCTCGACGGCAATGCTAGCGGTTTGTGTTGACTGTGAATCACTCAATGCTTGGCGTAGTTTTTCTTGCTTTAATGGCTTGCCAACAATGTCTTTAATACCCAGTGCTAAGTATTCTTTTATTTCATCAGGGCTCAAACTGGCGGTAAAGGCCAGCACTGGAGTTCGCTGATTTTTATGCTCCACTCGTTTGAGTGTTTTTAGCACTTGCTGCCCTGTTAAGTCGGGTAAGTTCATATCAAGTAACACCACATCAAAGTGATATTTTTTCATCAACTCAATCGCACTTTTGCCATCTTTAGCGAGCTTAATTTTATGCTCGTCGTCAGCCATAAATTCAACAGCTATTTTTTGGTTTAAATCTAAATCTTCAACAAGTAACACATCAAGTCCGGTTAAATAATCCTTACTTTGATGGCGCTGCTCTACAAGGCTAAGTTCACCTATGGCTAGTGTCATGTTAAAGCTAAATACGCTACCCACTCCCAGCTCACTGGTGATTTCTAACTGGCTATTTATTTTATCGAGAAGGCGACTAGTTATAGCCAGACCAAGCCCCGTTCCGCCTTTTTCCTTACCGGCGCTGCTTTGAATGTAGGGCTCAGTTAAGTAATCAATTTCATCTTTTTCAATACCCGGACCTGAATCGAGTACACTTACTTTAAGAGTATGATCGAGCTGAGTTTCATTAATTAAATCAATCTGTACTTTTACTGTGCCGGTGTCGGTAAATTTAATCGCATTACCAACAAGATTAATAATGATTTGTCTGAGCTTTTGTTGGTCGCAGTAATAACAGGCTTTATCAGGGATGTTACAGGCAAGCTCAAATTTAAGCTGTTTTTGTTCGGCCAGAGGACTTAACAGCAGGCATAAGTTTTGTAGCCAAGTTTTGAACTCTATGTCTTCTTCGTACAAGGCTTCGTCATGCTGATCTAAGCTTGCGTATTCCAGCACTTTATCTACTAGTAAGTTGAGTGACTCTGCTGAGTTGATAATGGCTTCGCAATAAGCTTTATTGCGGCTGTCGCTAGTTTGGTTTAACACCAGTTGTGCGCTGCCTAAAATGCCGTTTAATGGGGTGCGTATTTCATGGCTTATAGTGGATAAAAAGAGCCCGCGAATCTCTAAGTCTTTGTGTGCTTTTTCGGTAAGTTTATTAAGCCTTAATTCTCTGCGCTCATTACATAACAACGCCATACCTGCAGCATAGAACATGGGGGCAATAACACTATTTAAAAATAACAGTGAGTTAAACCATGAATTTAAAATGGCATCCTGTTGTGCAATGTCATCCATAAATAGGCTTCGGGTAATAAAACTTGCTGCAACTAAAGTTAAAATAATTATGTAAACAATACTGGCGTTAGGGTAGGGTTTTCGCGCATATTTTATAAATATAAATAATAAAAAAGTGGCCTCTACAATATGCTGCAAATCAGAAATATATACCCGTGAGCGCATTGAGGGCTGTAAAAATGTGAAATAAACAAGCAGCAAAGCGCTGAGCGCTGTAAATAGGCAAACAAACTTAAGGCCACGACCATGATAATTTAAAAATTGACTCAGTGACAAACAATGCACAATAGAGGCTAAAAACATCATGTTATTAGCAAGGGTAATGGCAATCTGATCAGGAATTTTGCCTATTAGCGCAAAACTAACAATGGCAGCTAATAGCAGTAAAGGATAGAAAATATAAAGTAACGTGCCGGGAACATGCTTATTGGTACGCCAGGTTAAAAAGTTCAGTAGCGTCATCACTGTCATAACGGCGATACTGGCAAAATAAAGCGTAAATGAGTCGAGCATTAAGACCCCAACAGCGTTTTTTAAAGAAGATATAAAAACAGGCACTTAAAGTGCCTGTATGGTATTTATTCAAACAAACGTTAACGAATTTCGTCAGGAATGTTTTGTTGTGCCCAAGAAAGTAATTCAATACGGTTACGACATTTAGTTTTTCTAAATGCACTGTATAAATGAGTTTTAACCGTATGCGGGCTAATACTTAACTCTTCAGCAATTTCTTTATTTTTAGAACCATTACTCATTAACGAGATAATTGCTTTTTCACGCTTCGTTAGCTTTATTGGTTCAATATCACCATCAGTTAGCTTATGCAGGGCATCTTTATTAAATTGCAGCATGCGGTTAAGCGCATTACACATAATGTCACGACGATACCAAAGCTGATCTTCGAGTAATAAACGAATCCCTTTCATGAGTACATCGGCATTATCTGTGGTGTAAAATACACCACGAATACCGCTAAGTAATGCGCGATTAGCAAGCTCTGGGTTTTCATCTAAATTGAACAACACAATATCGCACTTGATGCGTAAATTAACGAGTTGCTCTTTTAGCTTTGTCCATGCGTCTTTACTTGATGTTTCAATGAACAATAAGCGAGTACCTACCGGAACATCTAAAATATTTGTACCCGTAGTTACGTCAAGGCCTTGCGTTTTTAACAATGGCTCTAAAACGTTAATACCAATAGTGTTAATTGGTTCTTCATCTAACAACAAAAAGGCTGAACTGCTCATGTTTTTTTACTCTTTTATAAAGCTGGCTAATTAATTTTACCACAATCCCTACACACCTTTTGTATTAGAAAATCATTATTTCACTGGAGAAAAGGTGCGATTTCCGATTATTTAAACATAAAATGTTGCAAATAAGTAATTGTTTTTTTTCGTGTAGTAAGAAAAACGCCGTATTTTTGATTTTTTTAAACTAATCTAAGATTTAACTAAGCACTATAGCGCCGTTTTTTTAGTTTCTTGGTATGGAGGCCAGCCCATTTCTTTACCTGCGAGCATATGTAAATGTATGTGATACACAGTTTGGCCACCATGTTCATTACAGTTCATCACAACGCGGTAGCCGTCATCGCTAAAGTTGTGTTGCTTGGCCAGTTTTGCGGCGACCGTGTATAAATTACCAACTAAATGTGAGTTTTCATTATTTATATCATTTATAGTGGCAATTGGTTGCTTGGGAATAATTAATACATGAAATGGCGCTTGAGGATTAATGTCTTTAAACGCTAGCGTGTCATCGTCTTCGTAAATAATATCTGCTGGAATTTCGCGATTAATAATTTTAGTAAAAATAGTCTCTTGGCTCATAATGATGACTCTAATTTATTTGATTAATATATGTGTCACTAATGACAAATTTTGCTAGCAGTGTCAAACTGAAATCAACTAAAGGAGTAATTATGCGTAAATCAATATTATTAGGCAGTGTAGCGGCGCTCTTAGTGAGTGCATCGAGTTTGGCAGAAAATATTCACTTTCCTGAGGAATTTGTTCCTTTGCAAGTGGGTGAACGAATAATTGAAAGTTCGCTTTTTAGTCGTGTTGATGATGTTGAATTAGCACCGGGTACTTATCAGCTAAAACTTAAATACACAGATTTATATGACTTAGGTTATGACGATCATGAAGTGATTGAGTCAGAACCTTTTTGGGTGAATGTAACCATTGAAGCGGGTAAAGATTACACCTTAGTATTTAATCGTGCTGAAAATGCGGTAGCGGCAAAAGTATTTGCTGAGGCACCGCAAGTGAGTTTAAAAGCAAAAGGCAGCACCTTAGCTAAGCCATTAAATATTATTGCCGAACGACAAGTTCAAAGCGCACAGTTTAACCAGCAAACAACAGCAACCCCAGCGGGCCCGCAAAAACCGAGTCGTCCCATTAAACCGATTACGCCAATTAATGGAAAAGGCATGCCAAGTGCGGCAAATATGCTCGACTTTTGGTGGCAACAAGCAACGCTCGCTGAAAGGCAGGCTTTTTTAGATAAAGTAACAAAATAATTAAGCATTAAAAAAGGGCCAAATTGGCCCTTTTTAGTTTATTGGTAACGCTATTATTTATTCAAATAACGCGTCAATGGTACCTTGTGCAAGTGGGTGATAACCCGGACGTGCTTTTAAGTACACGCTTTGTGCCCAGCCTTTTTTACCATGTGTAATAAGTGCTTTGTAAAGTGGCACTATTAGCTTACGACGACCAATACCCGATAAGTGTTTATCAAGCGCAGGGTAAATCGGTTGGTAACCGTTACCCACTGCTAGCATGTACCATGCAAATGCGCGTTCTGCGTTAGTTGATTGGGTTAAGTTAAACTCGCCGTCTAATTCAGTCATTTTTTCAATGCTTAAATCGCGCGGTAGGTTATTTAAAAAGTGCAGCCACTCATGCACTGTCCAATTTGCAGTAGGTAATTGTGCGGCAGTTGTATCCCCCTTTAACCATGCTTGTGTTGCAGCATCTACTTTATCGAACGCATCAGAGGTAGGGTTAGGTGCATCACTTGGTAAACCTGGCTCAAAAATCCACTCGTTCACTTTATCCATGCTCACTACACCAGGGTACTTTTCAATTAAGTTAGCTTTGATGTAAGTCACAAATTGCGCAGTGGTTAGCGATTTAAACGCAAATTCATTAAAGTAAGTTTTAACAAAGTCATCAAACTTATCACGGCCATATTTTTCTTCTAGGTAGATTAAAAATAGCTGACCCTTTGTGTAAGGCACTGAGCTAAACGCATCATCCGGATCGCGGCCATTAAGTTTTAAATTAAGGCGAGTGTCTGGTGCATCAATGGTTTTAAGTTGCGCACGCAGACCAGCAGCATCAAGCGCTTGCTCCATTACTGCACGGTCGCGACCAAATACTTCTTCCATAATGCGGTTTTCAACGTAAGAGGTAAATCCTTCGTTTAACCATAAGTCTTCCCATGTGGCATTGGTTACTAAGTTACCAGACCAAGAGTGAGCAAGCTCATGTGCAATCAGGTTAACTAGGCTTTTATCGCCAGCAACAACGGTTGGGGTAATAAATGATAGACGCGGGTTTTCCATGCCACCAAATGGGAAGCTAGGCGGTAGCATAAGTAAGTCATAGCGACCCCAAGCATATTCACCATACATCGCATTGGTTTTGTCGATCATCGCTTGGGTGTCATTAAACTCAGCAACTGAGGCATCCAAAATAGTCGGTTCAGCAAAAATACCGGTTTGTTTAGACATCGCTTTAAATTCTAAGTTACCAGCACCAATCGCAATTAGGTAAGGCGAAATTGCTTGTGGCATATTGAAGTGGTAATCACCGTCTTTATAAAGGGCATCTTTATTATCGGCACTCATTACCGCACGCACATCTTCAGGGGTATGAATACGTGCAGAATAAGTCACACGCATTGCTGGGGTATCTTGCACAGGGATCCAACTACGTGCATGTATCGCTTGCGATTGACTATACATAAACGGGTGCGTTTTACTGGCTGTTTGCTCTGGCGTTAACCACTGTAAGCCCGACGCTTCTGGGCGACTGTTGTAGTAAATACGGACTTTTTCAGCTTGGCTTTTAAATGTAATGGTTAGTTTTGAGCCTTTAACATCGTCGCGATTAGCAAGGTTAAAACTGGCTTTATGCCAATTGCCATTGGCTGTTTGATACATCACTTTATCAATATCAAGATCGCGGGTATCAAGTACTAGCTTTGTGCTTTTCGCGTTTTGCCATTGTAGCGTATGCTCAACAAAACCTTCTAATTGCTTATCGGCAAAGTCGATGTCTAAATCAAGGTTTAAATGCGTGGTGATAACATCATCAAGGTTGGCGTAGGAATTTTGATCAATAGCGCTAGCCATTACTTGCGAGCACATACCGGCCATAGCGAGGCTTAAAAAAAGAGGTTTGATTTTCATAATTACCTTGAGTACAAATAAAAAAGTACCCGTTTTATAACATGATTGCCACAGTGGGTTGAACAATTTTTACAAGCTGATGCGCAATTTGCGACGATGAGTTAAACTAGAGCGATTAATTACTGGTACCTTTAGGACCCTTGTGGCGCACTCATTACAACCCCTACATACATTTGCATTAAGTAGCCAATGCCAAAATTTTATTGAGATCACCGACTCAGCGCAGCTTCAAACTCAGAGCTTTAACGCGCCTTTTTGTCTGTTAGGGGAGGGCAGTAATACCATTTTTTTAAATGATTATGCTGGCACGGTTATTAAAATGGCGACCCAAGGAATTAATATTACTGAACGGGAAAATGATTTTTTAGTCAGTGCGGCTGCCGGTGAAAATTGGCATCAATTAGTGACTTACTTGCTTGAGCAAAGCATAGCAGGGTTTGAAAATTTAGCACTCATACCTGGCACAGTCGGTGCTGCGCCAGTGCAAAATATTGGTGCCTACGGTTTAGAAATAGCACAATTTATAGAAGCTGTTGACTATTTTGATATTAATAGCAACTGCTTCAAATCTTTAACTAATCAGCAATGCCACTTTGCTTATCGTGAATCGGTTTTTAAACACGCGTTAAAAAATAAAGCGGTGATCACCCAAGTGCACTTTAAACTGCCAAAAATATGGCAACCAGTACTCAGTTATGGACCGCTACAACAACTAAAAAACCCGACGCCACAGCAAGTATGTGAGCAGGTGATACAAACACGCAATAGCAAACTCCCAGACCCTTATAAACTAGCTAATGCTGGGAGTTTTTTTAAAAACCCCATTATTACGAATGCTGCGTTAGTGCCGTTACTTGCGCAGTTTCCTGAGTTACCTCATTACCCACACGGAGCCGGTCATCATAAAGTTGCAGCGGGGTGGTTAATAGAGCAAGCGGGATTAAAGGGATATAAGATTGCCGGTATTGAAGTGCATCAGCAGCAAGCTTTGGTGCTCGTTAACCATGGTCACAGTACAGGGGATGATTTGATCAGCATGATCACCCATATTCAAAACACTGTTTTAGCGCGCTATAACATAAACTTAGAACACGAAGTGCGGTTAATTGATCAACACAATGAATGCCATATCTCTTTGGAGCAATCAGCATGAAAGCACCTGATGGAAACAAGCTGGCTATTTTAAATGCGCTTAATAAAGGCGGGTTTGTCTCTGGGCAAGCTTTAGGAGAGGAATTAGGAATTAGTCGTGCCGCTGTTAGTAAACACATTCAAAGCCTACAAGCTATGGGCTTAGATGTATTTAAAGTTACAGGTAAAGGCTATTGCTTAAATAACCAAGTAGGATTACTTAATCAGGAAAAAATACAACAGCTTTATGCTGAGTTAGGGCAAAATACCGCTAATATTGAAGTGCAGCCGCTCATTGATTCAACCAACAGCGAACTAATGCGCCGCATTCAGGCTAAAACACCACTTCAGTCGGGCACGGTAATCGTTGCCGAAATGCAGCAAGCAGGTCGGGGGCGTCGAGGGCGTGTATGGCAATCGCCATTTGGTGCCAACTTATACTACAGCTATTTTTGGCGATTAGATGATGGTTTACAAGCCGCTATGGGTGTATCGATTGCGGTTGGTTTAGCGGTGTATGATGCGATAAAAGCACTTTATGGTATTGATGTAGAGTTAAAGTGGCCAAACGACATTTACATAAACAAACAAAAGCTCGCTGGCGTATTAGTTGAATTAGACGGGCAACCACAAGGGCCCTGTCAGTTGGTGATAGGAATTGGTATTAATTTAAATATGCCACAAAGTGCAAGTCAGCACATTGACCAAGCATGGACAGATTTAAGTCAGCACACCCAGCAGCTAGATAAAAATCAATTAGTAGCTTCATTAACTTATTGGTTAGAGCAGCGCTTAGCGCAATATCGCGAGAACGGCTTACAAACTATGTATCAACAATGGAATGCATTAAATGCGTTTGCAGGCGAGCAGGTAGAGCTTAATACTGGGCATCGTAGTTGGCGTGGCATTTGTGAAGGTATAGATGCGCACGGTGGTGTACGTATTCGCCAAGACGGCGAAGTAAAAAGTTATTATGGCGGCGAGATTTCATTAAGAAAGGCGCAAGCATGAGATTGTTAATTGATGTAGGTAATACTTCACTCAAAGCCGTATTGTGGGAAAACGGGCAAATACAGCCATGTGATATTAATAATATTTCATGGCAGCAAATTACGGTTGTTATTTACGCTTGTGTTGGTCGTAGCGAGTTACTTAAACAATTATTAGCGCAAGCCAAAACGCATAATATTGATTGTTTTGAGGCTACGGTTAGTAGTGAGCTTGGTGGGTTGCGCTGCGCGTATCAGCAAGTAGGTAATTTGGGTATAGATAGATGGTTGGCGCTTATTAGCGGTTATACGCTTTACCCTAATACGGCTGCTATTGTTGTTGATGCTGGCACGGCTACTACTATAGACGTTCTCAATAATGATGGGCAGCATCTAGGAGGCTGGATATTACCTGGGCTTGATTTAATGACCTCATCACTCACTCAAAATACTCAGCGGGTATTTGATGATGCAAACACGCCATTTGCTAATGAGCTTGGAAAAAACACCCCTAATGGGTTAAAAAACGGAGCCTTAGTGGCAACTATGGGTGCCATTGAGCAAGCAAGATTGCATTTAAAGACAAAAAATAGCCTCTTAATTTTTGCGGGTGGTTATGGTCAGCTGTTACAAGGGCATTTTTCACAGAGTATTTTCGACCCAATGCTAGTAATGAAAGGCTTAAATTACTGGTATGAGTTAGCTAAAAAGAGTTAAAAACAACAAAAAAACAGCTTTTTGCGCGAATAGTGAGCATTTGAAGCATTAAATCACATTTTTTTTAATTTTTTGGTTGCATCCCAATAAACCTTACTCTAGAATCTCGCCCCGTACTAAAGCAGTGCCGACTTAGCTCAGCTGGTAGAGCAACTGACTTGTAATCAGTAGGTCAACCGTTCGACTCGGTTAGTCGGCACCACTTTCCTTTTACCGGAAGTGCTTAGTAAAGAATTATCGTGGAGGGGTTCCCGAGCGGCCAAAGGGATCAGACTGTAAATCTGACGGCTCAGCCTTCGCTGGTTCGAATCCAGCTCCCTCCACCACTTTATTCTAGACGGTTAGAGGTAGTTTAAGAACAGGTTCCTTAAAGCGGGCATCGTATAATGGCTATTACCTCAGCCTTCCAAGCTGATGATGCGGGTTCGATTCCCGCTGCCCGCTCCAATTTGATGATGCTGATATAGCTCAGTTGGTAGAGCGCACCCTTGGTAAGGGTGAGGTCGGCAGTTCAAATCTGCCTATCAGCACCAGTCAATCGAATCGCCTTAAACACTTCCTTTATCTGTCAGAAAAAACTATTTGAAATTTGAAAAAATTAACTTAATCTACCTATGGTGGATTATTTTCATATGTAATCTAGATACACAAAACTGATAGGTTCCGTCATGGCAAAAGAAAAGTTTGAACGCGTAAAACCGCACGTAAACGTTGGTACAATCGGCCACGTTGACCACGGTAAAACTACACTAACTGCAGCAATCACTAACGTACTTGCAAAAGTATACGGCGGTGTTGCTAAAGATTTCGCATCAATCGATAACGCTCCAGAAGAGCGCGAGCGTGGTATCACAATCTCAACTTCACACGTTGAGTACGATACGCCTACTCGTCACTACGCACACGTAGATTGTCCTGGTCACGCCGATTATGTTAAAAACATGATCACTGGTGCTGCTCAAATGGACGGCGCTATCTTAGTAGTTGCTGCGACTGACGGTCCTATGCCACAAACTCGTGAGCACATCCTACTTTCTCGCCAAGTTGGCGTTCCTTACATCGTTGTATTCATGAACAAATGTGACATGGTTGATGATGAAGAGCTACTTGAGCTAGTAGAAATGGAAGTTCGTGAACTTCTTTC
>NZ_JBEOOG010000023.1:0-54751 GCF_040308965.1 Pseudoalteromonas sp. MER144-MNA-CIBAN-0113 | reverse complement strand
TTGAAAAAACGATTTATAATCGAAACGGTGAATGATCAATTGAAAAACATTTCTTACATTGAACACTCTAGACACCGCAGTATGCATGGCTTTATGCTAAATTTACTTGGTGGATTAATTGCCTATTGCCTAAAAGAGGAAAAGCCGTCATTAGATTTAACATCGCAAGAACTTGAAATTTTAGAGAGTAATAATCTAATGTTGGCTTAACCAGATCTCAGGTTGATTAAAAATAAAAAAACCGCCTAGGCGGTTTTTTATTTTTAAATATATCGTTTAAATTACTTTTTCACTTTTGCGTTAGCAAAGGCGTCAGCAAAGGCATTCCCCATCATCGCATTGCCTGTATCGCGTTTAGGTTTAGGCGCTCGTGCTTGGTTGGTATTATTGCTGCGAGGCTTTTGCGGTGCCGCAGCAGCTGCTTTATTGCTGGTGTCTATGTCGTCATCTAGGCGCATAGTAAAACTAATGCGTTTACGGGCAGCATCGACTTCAACCACTTTTACTTTAACAATGTCACCTGCTTTAACCACTTCGCGTGGGTCTGAAATAAACTTGTTAGTAATAGCTGAAATATGTACGAGTCCATCTTGATGAACACCCACATCAACAAATGCACCAAAATTAGCAACGTTAGAAACCACACCTTCTAAAATCATACCAGGCTTAAGGTCACTAATTTTTTCAACACCGGCTTTAAACTCCGCGGTTTTGAATTCAGGACGTGGATCGCGACCTGGTTTATCAAGCTCGCTAATAATGTCAGTCACGGTTGGTAAGCCAAATTTATCGTCAATATAGTCGTTTGCAGCGAGTTTACTTAAAAATTCACTGTTACCAATTAAGTTATTTACGTCTACCTGATTATGTTCACAAATACGCTTAACGATAGGGTATGCTTCAGGGTGAACTGATGAGTTATCTAGCGGATCGCTGCCATTATTAATGCGTAAAAACCCAGCCGCTTGTTCGAATGCTTTTGGCCCTAAGCGTTCTACTTTTTTCAACTGACTACGTTTTGTAAATGACCCATTCGTGTCACGGTAGTTTACAATGTTTTGAGCCAACGTTTTGTTTAAGCCAGAAACACGTGCAAGCAAAGGCACTGAGGCCATATTTAAATCAACCCCCACACTGTTTACACAGTCTTCTACTACAGAAATTAGGCTTTGCCCAAGTTGGCTTTGTGATACATCGTGTTGATATTGGCCTACACCGATAGACTTAGGCTCTATTTTAACTAGTTCAGCTAATGGATCTTGTAGGCGACGTGCAATAGATACTGCACCGCGTAAAGATACATCTAAATCTGGGAACTCATTAGCGGCAAATTCAGACGCAGAATACACCGAAGCGCCGGCTTCACTGACCATAATTTTATTCAGTTTAAGCTCGGCATTGGCTTTGATAAGTTCGCCAACCAGTTTATCTGATTCGCGAGAAGCAGTGCCGTTACCAATAGCAATAAGCTCAACTTTATGTTGGCGACATAATTGCTCGAGCGTACGCAGTGATTTATCCCAATGATTTTGCGGTGCATGTGGGAAGATTGTTTGTGTAGTGAGCAGTTTTCCTGTGCTATCGACTACCGCAATTTTACAACCAGTACGCAAGCCAGGATCTAAACCAAGTGTCGTGCGAGGGCCTGCAGGCGCTGCCATTAATAAATCTTTTAAATTTTTAGCAAATACGTCAATGGCACCGGTTTCGGCTTTTTCTCGCATTGCGGCTAAAAACTCGTTTTCTAAGTGTAGCCCAAGCTTAATTTTCCATGCCCACTGCACCACAGTTAATAACCATGCACTAGCAGGTTTGTTTTTAATATCTAGGCGGTAATGATCACTGATCATTTGGGCACATAACTGGGCTGGATTTTCAGCACTTGGCTCAGGATTAATCGTTAACTGTAAAATGCCTTCATTACGTGCTCTTAGCATGGCTAATGCACGGTGCGAGGGGACTTTTTTTAACGGCTCTTGATGTTCAAAGTAGTCTCTGTATTTAGCACCTGCTTGTTCTTGCCCATCAATTAACTTACTCTCAATCGCCCCATTTTGACTAATATGGCTTCTAAACTTAGCGAGTAATTTAGCGTCTTCAGCAAAACGCTCCATTAGAATAAATTTGGCACCATCAAGGGCTGATTTTGTATCAATAATGGCTTTATCGGCATTAATATAGTGAGCGGCTTCAGCTTCTGGGTCGAGCATTGGGTCGTTAAATAACGCATTAGCAAGAGGTTCTAAACCGGCCTCAATAGCGATTTGACCTTTAGTGCGACGCTTTGCCTTATAAGGCAAGTATAAATCTTCAAGCTCGGTTTTACTTTGCGCTGCTTTTATATCAGCTGCTAATTCCCCGGTAAGCTTATTTTGAGATTCTATCGTCGATAGAATAAAGCCACGACGCTCTTCAAGTTCACGTAAATAAGACAAACGTTGTTCTAGAAGGCGTAGTTGGGTGTCATCTAATCCACCGGTCACTTCTTTTCTGTAACGGGCAATAAAGGGGACCGTTGCGCCTTCATCAAGTAACTTTGTTGCTGCAACCACTTGTTGCTGCTGTGCATTTAGCTCAGTTGCTAAACGTGCAGAGATATCGCTCATGCAAAAACCTTTTAATACAAAAAATAAGACCAGCTAAGAAGTTAACTGATGCGTCAATGTCTTGAATAATATCACAGGGGAAGGTAATAAAAAGCTCTTAAAGCAAGCTATTTTACTTGCTTTAAGATGCCATTACTGAGGTTGGAACTATACTAATAAAAAGCTGATTTAGTGAGGGTGCTCTATACTTTCGAGTACTTCACTAAATGTGTGCGCTATTGGACTAATATGAACAGGAATTTGCAGCTTACGTGCTATATCGCGTGCTGAAATTAAACCACTTATTTCATTATTAGCCGCAGTGACTAATAAAAACATAGCGCCATGATGTTCCATAGTTTGCAGTGCATCACCAATGCATGAGTAGCTTAAGCTTTTCATACTTACACCCATTAAATTACTTAGCGGTGTCATTAAATAGCGCAAGCTAATTTCACTACGAGGCAAGCCTAAACGCTGTGCTAAAATCATGATTTTTGAGCTTTGTAAATCAGCACTCGCCACTATACCTATTAGCTTTTGCTGCTCATCAGTTACCAAAATAAAATCAGAGCGTTTAGTCGTTAACTGTTTTGACGCTTGTTCAATTGTTGTATCAAACGATGCACGCATCGGGCTTGTATCAGTAAAACTAGTCACCACTTGTGTAGCAGGTGAAGTTAAATCAATGACAGCTTCATTAGTAAATGTATTCGCAATAGTGCCATGAGAAATATCTTGGGTACGGAGTTCTTTAAAGTTAGACATAATATCCACCTAATTAGTTATAAAATTTAATAATGTTTAAAAGCAAGTTATTAAACTAAATAACGGGTGGCGCTCGCGGGTGTGCATGGCTGTAGGGTGTGACTAAAAGGCTGCTTTCATAATGAAAGTAAAACGCTAAAGGAAGTGGTTGAATTTTTCTAAGCGCAATAACACCGACATGAGAGTCTATATCGGTGTCGAGGTTTGCTTGGTCAGGAGAGTCGCAAACAATAAATTCTGCAGGTGTAAAACCAGCATCAATTTGCGTATTTTTGGGTGTTGCATGCAATGTCAAACTTACACTCATAAAGAGTGTAAACAATAGGGCATGTTGTAATATGCGCGCTGTAATGTTTGACATAGTGACGACCTTAATTAACTACTCTCAAATTAATACATCATAACTTGAGTTACTTTAGTTATAGCTTACTCAAATAATATAAACAATAAAAAGTTAATATGATCTGAATCAAAACTAAGCCGTTTTATTTTTGGTAAGAAATATTATTTACATACCATTGCTTAGCACCTTGAGGGGTCATGACCTCAAAACCATCGTCTACTTGTTTTTTTAATAGTGCTCGCGCCATTGGTGAGTCAATAGAAATGTAATCGTTGCGATCATAAATTTCATCGGGACCGACAATTCTAAACTTCTTACACTCCCCAGCCTCGTTTTCTATTTCAACCCAAGCACCAAAAAAAACTTTGCCGTCTTGCACGGGTGAGTAATCAACAATTTTTAAATCGGGGATGCGCTTACGTAGATAGCGCACTCGGCGGTCTATTTGGCGTAATAGACGCTTGTTATACTGATAGTCTGCATTTTCAGAGCGATCACCAAGGCTTGCAGCCCAACTCACAATTTTAGTGACTTCTGGGCGTTTTACATTCCAAAGATGCTCATGTTCTTGCTGAAGTTGTAAATAACCTTCGCGAGTAATTAAGTTTGTTTTCACGCCGTGTTCTTGTTTAATTTTCATGTGTGGCACGGTATTAAAATAAAGACAGCTTGTCGAGATAAAATAGCCACCAATGGGTTTGAAATGTTCAGTAACAATCTAAGCACTTAATTAGTTTTTTATTATTAAGTTTTTCATTTATATTAACGATTAATAAATTATAAAAATAAGCAACAGATTATGGGACAAGAGACAGTAAAAGTATTAGTGGTTGATGACGATAAACGTTTGCGCAGTTTGCTTGAGCGCTATTTAGTAGAGCAAGGATTTATTGTTAGAACAGCCGCAGATTCACAGCAAATGGATAGGCTTATTGAGCGTGAAAACTTTCACTTAATGGTGCTTGATTTAATGCTGCCCGGAGAAGACGGGCTCTCTATTTGCAGACGGTTACGTCAAAAAGAAAACCAAATCCCAATTGTGATGTTGACCGCTAAAGGTGATGAAGTAGACCGCATTATTGGTTTGGAGCTCGGTGCTGACGATTATATTCCTAAACCGTTTAATCCACGTGAGTTACTTGCCCGCATAAAAGCAATTTTACGTCGCCAATCAAAAGAAGTGCCAGGGGCACCTTCAGCAGAAGAGAATTTAATTGAGTTTGGTAAATTTACTTTAAATTTAGCCACACGAGAAATGAGCGAAGGGGATAATACCGTATCGCTCACAAGTGGTGAATTTGCCGTATTAAAAGCGTTGGTATCTCACCCTCGAGAGCCGTTAAGTCGTGATAAATTAATGAACTTGGCAAGAGGTCGTGATTACAGTGCGCTAGAGCGTAGTATTGATGTGCAAGTGTCACGCCTTCGCCGTATGATTGAAGTGGATGCGGCTAACCCGCGTTATATTCAAACTGTATGGGGATTAGGTTATGTGTTTGTTCCTGATGGTGAAAAGTAATAATTATGGGGATGTTTCCACGTAGTGCGTTTGGGCAAACTGTTTTTTTAGTAGCAGCTTTGTTGCTGATTAACCAAATTGTATCCTACGTCACAGTAAGTTTATATGTTGTTAAACCCACCATTGAGCAAGTTAATTTGATGCTTGCTAAGCAAATTAAAACTGTATTTATTGACTGGGAAGATGGTGTTGAAGTAACCGATGAAGTTTCAGAAAAGTTTTTTGCAATAACCGGTATTGAGGTGATGACTCAGCGTGAAGCGATGCGCAATGGCTTAGGGCAAAGTCGTGAGTATTCAGGGCTATCGCGAAGTATGTCAGAGCAGTTGAATGGGTTTTCTCGGGTACGCATTAGTCAAACCGATCCACTTATTTATTGGGTGGAAGCCCCGCAAGCACCGGGCTATTGGGTTAAAGTCCCCTTAACCGGATTTAAAGAAAGTAATCTTGAATTTTTAACTTTTTACTTATCCAGTATAGGCTTTTTAAGTGTATTAGGCGGGTGGTTATTTGCAAGGCATTTGAACCGACCATTAAAAGCACTGCAACAAGCGGCAATAAAAGTAGGCGTTGGTGATTTTAGTACTAAGTTACAAGAACAAGGCTCAAGCGAAGTTATTGAGGTAACGCGCGCTTTTAACCAAATGTCGCGAGGTATAGCAGCCCTTGAAAATGATCGTCGATTACTCATGGCCGGTGTCTCTCACGACTTACGCACACCGCTTACCCGTATTCGGTTAGCCACAGAAATGATGGTTGATGAAGATGATTATTTACGCGAAGGTATTATTTACGATATTGAAGATATGAATGGCATTATTGATCAGTTTATTGAATATTTACGCCATCATAAACGTGAAGAACAAAGCTATGAAGATATCAATGCGTTAGTAGCCGAAGTCGTACAAAGTGAATTAAAGCATCAACGTGTTATTACGTTTGAAAGCAATCCTAACCTAGGTAATATTCCCATAAGCTCAGTGGCTATTAAGCGAGTAGTGACGAATATGATTGAAAATGCACTGCGTTACTCGCAAGGGGATATTGAGGTGCAAAGTTATTTTAATAGCAATAAAAAGTACGTCATTATTGCGGTTAACGATAATGGCCCAGGTATTCCTGAGAGTGAATTAGAATCAGTGTTCGAACCATTTAAGCAAGGTGACGCTGCACGAGGCAGTGAAGGCAGTGGTTTAGGCTTAGCTATTATTAAACGCATTATAGACATGCATAATGGCAAGGTTGTGCTCTCTAATCGCCCTGAAGGTGGTTTAAGTGCGCAAATATATTTACCGGTTAAAGTGGTTAATCAAAACTAAATAAAGCTATCCGCCGTTATATGCGGATAGCTTTAACCATTTTATAGTGCTTTAAAACGAATGGCTGTACCACCACTGGTGGCCAATTTTAGTGTGAGTTTATCATTTGCGGTAACAGTGCGTTTTTCGATTTTTAAATCGTAAGGGTTGTTCTTCCACTCTGCCTTATCACCATCTTTGTAGATTTGCGCTTCAAACTGTTTATCTTTATCTAAGAAGTCGAGTTTAACCTCAATGGTGCGGGCGTTTTCATCAGTTACAGCGCCTAAGTACCAGTCATTACCAGTGTAATGATCGCGTTTACGTTCTTTTCGTGCAAATACAATAAAGTCGCCTACTTCTCCATCAAGCGCAATACTTTGTTGCCAATCGGTCGGTACGTCTTGAATAAATTGAAAAGCATCGGGCTTAGCTAAATAATTTTTAGGTAAATCAGCCGCCATTTGAATTGGGCTGTACATTACAACATAAAGTGCTAATTGCTTTGCAAGTGTTGTTTGCGGGCGATTTGTATCGCCACCTAAGCCATTAAAGCTCATATCAAAAATACCTGGCGTAAAGTCCATTGGGCCTGCCAGCATACGCGTAAAAGCAAGCATTGGAATGTGCTCTGGTGGATTGGGTGGCGTGCCCCATGCGTTAAATTCTTGGCCGCGAGCGCCTTCACGAGCAATCCAATTAGGGTAAGTACGGCGAAGGCCGGTGTCTTTTATTGGCTCATGAGTATTAATACTTATTTTATGTTTTGCAGCTAGCTTAACGTTGTATAAGTACTCATTAACCATAAATTGGCCGTCATGCCACTCAAAACGGGCAATGCCGTTTTCATCAATGCGTTTAATATTGCCACCATCGGCCACATAACCGGTTTTAATTTGGCTTACATTTGATTGCTCGTAAAGCGCAAAAGCGTCTTCCATTTGATTACGATAATTTGTTACGTTACCTGAAGTTTCATGGTGGCCAATTAACTGCACCCCTTTTTGCTTACCGTAGCGGGTAAGCTCCTCAATATCAAAGTCATCATATGCTTGGGTAAAGCTAAATACATCGCCATTAAAAAACCAGTCGCCATCCCAACCAGTGTTCCAACCTTCAACTAATACACCATCAAAGCCGTATTTTGCGGCAAAGTCCATGTAGTATTTAGTATTTTTTGTGGTAGCACCGTGTTTTTCGCCACTACCCCAAGTATTCTCATTGATGTGCATGCCCCACCAAATACCTACGTATTTGCCTGGTTTAACCCAGGACACATCACCGAGCTTATTTGGCTCATTTAGATTTAAAATAATATCTGAATTAACTAAGTCTACCGCATGTTCGCCAATTTGAATGGTGCGCCAAGGCGTATTAAATGCACCGTGCTTTTTGACTGCTATACCATCTGACCATGGCGTTAAATCGGCGCTAAAAGTGCCTGGGCGACGTTGGTTAAGCACCATGCCCGCATAATCGACTAGGGCTGCTTCATGAATACTGACATGCACGCCGTTGCCATTTTTAAAAGTAAAAGGGGTGTGAGCGAGTGCAGCATCTTGTAAGGCTGTGGTGTTGTAGACATATTCGTAACGATTCCAACCGCGAGCAGGTATCCACCATGCAGTGGCTTTATCGGCACCGGCGATGGCAAACTCGGTCAGCTCTTTAGTAATTTCTGTTTTTTTCAAAACCGGCTTGTTTAGGGACTTCATAGCGAAATCCCACACCGCTATCAAAGGCTTTAAATCGCACTGTGTATGTGCCACCGTGGGGTGCGGGTTTATTAAAGGTAACGGCAATTTCATTGTGCTTGTCGACAACGGTTTGACGCTCTCCCCAAGGTTGCTGCCATTGACTATCTGTTTGTGAGCGAGTTACTTCACTAATAACAAAACCTTCATCAAATGGCGCTTGGCTTTTAAATCTAAAACCTAAATGTGACTGCGTAATAACAGGTTTACCGTTAAAGCTAATAGAATAGTAAGGAGATGAAGATTGATCAGATATGGTGATTTTAATTTTTTGATCAGGCGATTCCAGCATGGCTTCTTTTGCAAAAGCGCTGCTTGAAAGTAAAGCAACTAGCAGTAAAGGTAATCTCATTGTGTGTCCTTTATGTCAAATTGTAGACTATGAGCATAAAGTGAAGGTGGGGTTATTACGAGATGACTGCAAACGTATTCAGTGTAATTAAACACATAAAAAAGGGCTCTAGCGAGCCCTGTTTTATATTTATAACTTATTATTTTTTATCAAAAGCGCGTTTCATGTAATTAGGTGTTGCGAGTGCACCGTGATGAATGCCGCCATTGTAGTATTCACTATGCTGTGCAATTGTTGCTGCGCCGTCTTCTCTAAAGCCATTAAATGCCTCAGATTTGCGAGCTAGCGTCACTGACCATAACCCACTTGGGTAAATAGGTTGTGGGAATGGGAGTGTTTGTAAATCGTTAAAACCAACACTTAGCATAGCTTCGCGCATTTCAACCAACAGTGGCATATGCATTAATGGCGATTCACTTTGTTGTACCAGTATTCCACCAGGGCGAAGTGCGTTTAAACAGCTAGTATAAAACGCATGGTTAAATAAACCTTCACCTGGGCCTACCGGATCAGTACCATCAACAATCACTACATCAATAGACTCACCAGCTGCTTCGCGCATGTATTTAATGCCATCGTCAAACATCACAGTAGCACGTGGGTCATTATTTGATTCACATAACTCTGGGAAGTACTTTAACGACATTTGGGTAACCACTTCGTCAATATCTATTTGAGTTACAGTTTCTACGCTTGGGTGCTTGAGCACTTCACGTAACGTACCGCAATCGCCGCCACCAATAATAACTACGTTTTTTGGGTTTGGATGCGCCAGTAATGCTGGGTGGCTGATCATTTCGTGGTAAAAAAAGTTTTCACGGCTACTTACCATAGTACAACCATCAATGATCATTAAATTACCAAAGTCTGTGGTTTCAAACATTTCTACTTTTTGAAAAGGAGACTGTTTTTCATCTAACTTTTTGTTAATACGTAATGAAAATGCGCTGCCATCGCGGTCGCTAATTTCAGTAAACCACTTACTTTGATCTAAATTTGCCATAGTTGTTGTTACACTTTTGGTTGAGTATGAAAAAAAGGAGGCAATTCTGCCAGTGCTTGGCCTATTGCTCAATCAAATTTTACTCTCTTTAGCGAATAAAGTTAGCTATAAAGAGGGGAAAGTTCAATTTTTGTTAGCTTAGCAGATAGTGACGTATTAAAATGCCCCTTTACACCTAATTTAATAAAGAAGAGTTGCCATGACTTGGGGTTTAGAAACAGCACGTGCTACATACAATGTTGCTCATTGGAGCGATGGTTATTTTGATATTAACGCACAAGGTGAGTTGATAGCCTATCCTGATGGCGACCAAACAAAACCTGCCATTTCTTTAAGCCAGCTTACTGAGCAATTTAAGCAGCAAGGGTTAACATTGCCCGTACTGGTGCGCTTTACTGATATTTTAAAAAATCGTGTAGATACGCTCACTAATGCCTTCACTCAAGCGCGTAGCAACCGTGAATATAATGGTAAATACACCTGTGTTTACCCTATAAAAGTAAATCAACAGCGTTCTGTAGTAAGTAAACTATTGGCACACCCAAGTGGCTTAGTCGGGCTTGAAGCCGGTTCTAAGCCTGAACTAATGGCCATTTTAGGGGTGGCGAAAGAGCCTATTACAATTGTATGCAACGGCTACAAAGACAGTGAGTTTTTACGTTTAGCCTGTATTGGTCAAGCAATGGGACACAGCGTTAAAATTGTGGTTGAAAAACTCTCAGAGCTAACCACATTGCTTGAAGAAATTGATAATTTAGGCATTGAACCGGCTATTGGAATTCGTATTCGCTTAAATTCGGTTGGTAAAGGTAAATGGCAAAATACCGGTGGTGAAAAAGGCAAATTTGGCTTAACTGCAGGCCAAGTACTTAGTGCAGTGGAAGTGCTTAAGCAACATAATAAGTTGCATTTAATGCAAATGGTACATTTTCATATTGGCTCACAAATTGCCAATATTCGCGATATTCATCGTGCTTTGCGCGAGTGTGCTCGCCATTTTGCTGAATTAACTCAATACGGTGTACCGCTGAATACGGTTGATGTGGGTGGCGGGCTCGGCGTTGACTACGAAGGTTCAGGTTCGCGAAGTGCTTGCTCAATGAACTACACAGTCGAAGAATATGCGCGTAATGTGGTAAATGCATTTGCCGAGGTGTGCGACCAACATAACTTAGCTCACCCTGCAATTATTACCGAATCTGGCCGTGCTCTTACTGCACATCATGCGGTGCTTATTACCGATGTAATTGATGTTGAAAAAGCGCCAAATCATTTAAACCCAGAACCACCTGTTAAAAACAGTGCCTTAGTATTGGATGAAATGTGGCAGTGTTTACAACGTTTGAACCCGCGTATGGCATTAGAGATTTATCATGATGCAATGCATTTATTTAGTGAAGCACACGATCAATACGTACATGGTTTAGTGAGCATGCTAGAGTGGGCGAAAATAGAGCAGCTTTACTTTACTATTTTACATCGCGTTCGAGCTTCATTAAGCTCTAATGCACGAGCTCACCGCGAAGTGCTGGATGATTTAAACGAAAAACTAGCCGATAAACTGTTTGTGAATTTTTCACTATTTCAGTCGTTACCCGATGTGTGGGGCATTCAGCAGTTATTTCCGGTTATGCCCATCGAAAACCTAACGCAGCCGCTTACTCAGCGCGCTATTATCCAGGACATTACTTGTGATTCTGACGGGCAAATACGTGAGTACGTTGAAGGTGCAGGGATTGAAACCAGTTTACCTATTCCTGAATATACACAAGGTCAGCAGTATCATATTGCGATGTTTATGGTAGGGGCATACCAAGAGATTTTAGGTGACTTACATAACTTATTTGGTGATACCGATTCAGTTCATGTTGAGCTTAATGAGCAAGGATATGTATTAACCAATGCCATTAAAGGTGACAGCGTTAAGGATGTATTAAAATTTGTTGATTATGATAGCGAGTTATTAGCTGATAACTTTGCCACTCAGATTAATAAACTTGATGTATCAGAACACTGTAAAGAAGGGTACCTAGCCGAGCTTAATGCAGGGCTTGAAGGTTACACCTATTTTGAAGATTAATTTAGTTGCATAGTTAAGCGCGGTCATTCGTGGCTGCGCGATGTTTAAAGGAATAGAAGTAATGTCAGTTATTCGCAGTGTATTTAGTATTTTCTTTTACACAATAAACACTCTTTTTTGGTTTGTGCCTATTTTTATTTGTGGCATCGTTAAGCTAATCCCAATCAAGGGGCTTCAAAAATTAATGAGCTGGACAGCCAAGCAATGTGCCTCTATTTGGGTGACATTTAACACCTTAAATCAAACGTTATTAACGCCAACAAAGCTAAATGTAACCGACCTTGAAGAGCTTAAATTAAAAGATTGGTACCTAGTTATTGCGAACCACCAAAGCTGGGTGGATATTTTAGTGTTACAACGAGTGTTCAACCGCAAAATACCTTTTTTAAACTTCTTTTTGAAAAAAGAGCTTATTTATGTGCCTGTTTTAGGTTTATGTTGGTGGGCGCTCGACTTTCCTTTTATGACCCGCACCAGTAAAAGCCAATTAAAAAAGAACCCTAAATTGCGTGGTAAAGATTTAGAAACGACCCGTAAAGCGTGTGAAAAATTTAAAGAAATGCCAGTCAGTGTGGTTAACTTTGTTGAAGGTACGCGTTTTACAGCGCAAAAGCATGCGCGTCAAAATAGTCCGTTTCCTCACTTACTTAAACCTAAGGCGGGTGGTGTGGCGTTTGTAATGCAAGCCATGGGTGAGCAAATTTCTAAGGTGGTAAATGTCACTATTCATTACCCTGAGGGCATTCCTACTTTTATGGATTTTGCAGCCGGTAAAGTAAAACACATTGATGTACATGTTGAAGTCAAAGGCGTTAGTGATGACTTAATTGGTGATTACACTAATGATCCTGACTTTAGAGTACGCTTTCAAAGTGAATTAAATCGCGTGTGGGAAGAAAAAAACCAGACGCTCGTTAATTTCAAACAAAAATAAAAAATGAGCTAACAGTTATGCTAAAAAAATGGTTACCTAATTGGTTAAATGGCTTAATTGTTGGCTGTGTTTTATTTGCTAATTTAATAATATTTGGCGCATTAGTACTTATCCTAGGATTAGTTAAATTAGTTTTGCCCATACCCGTAGTAAGTAAATTATTACACGGTGCGTACAAGGGGTGGTGTAAAGGTAATCGCTTAGGGCTGTGGCTAGGCTGTAATGATATTAAAGTTAATATTAGTGGGGAGGTGAATGCCAATAGTTGGTATTTGCTAATCAGTAATCATATTAGCTGGCTTGATATTGCGGTATTAAGCTCGTTAAATGCATTACCAGCTCCTAAGTTTTTTTTAAAAGATGAGCTTAAGTACGTGCCATTTATAGGCACTGGTGCGTGGGCAATGGGTATGCCCTTTATGAAGCGGGTGAGCAAAGCACAATTGGCAAAAAATCCCAATTTAAAAGGCCTAGATGTCGAGCGTACTAAGCGCAGTTGCCGTAATTTTCGTCATCACCCTACAACCATAGTGAACTTTGTAGAAGGTACGCGTTTTACAGCGCAAAAGCATAAGCATCAACAAAGTCCTTTTCAGCATTTATTAAAGCCTAAAGCTGGTGGAACTGCTTTTGCCTTAGAAGTTTTAAATGAGCAGTTTGACGCTATGCTTAACACCAGTTTAGTGTATAGCGGTAAATCAGATCATGTGTGTCGTAATATTTTAAAAGGCGAGTTGGAGTCTATTAATATTACCATTGAGGTGATGCCAATAAATACACAGATGATTGGCAGTTACCAAACAGATCAAGTATTTAGAGCCGAGTTTCAGCAATACTTAAATAACTTATGGACAATAAAAGATAAGCAATTAAGCGCTATTCATATTCAGCAAGCTAGTACTGAATTAACTCCCAGTAAGGAAATTGAAATACCATGACCAAAACACACCTACAGGAGCTAATTACTCCTTGGTTTGAAAAAGTCCCCGATGCTTTTTTTCTCAGTGCCATCACCGCCTCATCGATAGGCATTCTCTCGCTATTATTTGTTTACTTATTTACTCGCCGCTTAATGTTACCAGGTATTCAAAAGGTGGTGACTAAACTCTCGCCTGAGCGTATTGGTTCATTGTCACCTATGTTGACCAAGCTCAATAAACGAATTGCCTGTTTGCTATGTTGTGTCCTTTTTTTAGCCACATTTGATAGCGTTTATCCCGTTAATGCAATTGCCCAAGAGATCCTTAAAACTATTGGCCAAGCATTATTAATTATTTATATAGGTTTTATTATAAGCAGCATAGTGAGCATTGCTGGCGCTATTTATAACCAATTAGATTTTGCCCGAGAAGTACCTATTCAAGGCTTAATTCAAGTGGTTAAGCTGATCACCTTTATTGTCTGTTCAATATTAATAGTTAGTATTGTGCTTGAAAAGTCGCCTACTTATATACTATCGGGCTTTGGTGCGATTGCAGCGGTAACGCTATTAGTATTTAAAGACACCATATTAGGCTTTGTTGCCAGCATTCAAATTGCTGCTAACCGCTTAGTGACCTATGGTGATTGGATCCAAGTAGACAACTATGGTGCCGATGGCGAAGTGATTGATTTAGGGCTAAATACTGTAAAAGTGCGCAACTGGGACAACACCATAACGACTATACCAACTTATATGCTAGTGGCCGGTTCATTTAAAAACTGGCGTGGTATGCAAGAATCTGGTGGGCGACGTATTAAACGTTCTTTAAACATTGATATGAACAGCATCTTTTTAGTTGATGACGATTTTAAAGCGCAAATAGAAGCGGCTATTCCACTGCAAGAATATATTCGACTAGGCACGCTTCCCGATCCTGTGTCGAACTTAGGGTTGTTTCGTCGCTATGCAGAGGGTTACTTAAAACAGCACAGTAAAATCAATACCTCGCTCACACTTATGGTGCGTGAGCTACAACCACTTAATCATGGCTTACCAATTGAGTTTTACTGCTTTAGTGAAGACAAACGTTGGATATCGTACGAGCACTTACAAGCTGAAATTATGGACCATTTACTAGCTGTATTACCGGTGTTTGGGCTGCGCGCTTATCAAAGCGTCAGTGGGCAGTTAAGCCCAGCTGACGGGGTGAATATGGCGGGCAAACCTAGTATTAAAGTACCCAATAATGCTGTCCAAGGCCAACGCCAATAAAGAGCAATAATAGCCACCAAATAGGTGGCTTTTTCATACGTAGCCACACAAATGCAGTAATCACTAATGCAATATGCCAAACATTGCTTACGGCTGAAGTCCAAATGGGCGAATACAATGCAGCAGCTAAAAAACCAACCACGGCGGCATTAAGCGCAGCAATTGAGCTGGCAAAACGGGGTTTACTAGCTAAATTAATCCAGCTTTTTTGAAAGGCCAACATCAGTAAAAACCCAGGGGTAAATATCAATAATGTAGCTATGATTGCGCCTATTATTGGTTGCGCGGTGTTTAGCTGCGCGCCTAAGTAGGTGGCTATTGTAAACATAGGCCCAGGTATAGCCTGAGCACTGGCGTAAGCCGTTAAAAATTGGTCATCACTTAAGGTTGGAACTCCCGCTTGAAGTACTGGCAACACAACGTGTCCACCACCAAATACCATGGCACCTGCTTGGTAAAAAGGCGCGAATAACGCAGCGTTTTCGCCAAGTGGGATAAAGCTGATGGCAAGTAGTAGTGCAAATAAGCCAAGAGCAATCCAATTGATGTTGGTTTTTTCTCTGCTAACATTTTCTGTAGATTTAGCTAAGTTAAGTAAAGGCCATAAAGCACCGATAATGGCAGCGGTTACTAAAATGGCGATTTGAGTGCCCAACATAGGAAATAAAATCAGTGCTAAAGTACTCATTATTGCCAGAAGTTTAAGTACCGCACTGGTGCAAAAGCTCTTCGCCATACTAAGGGTCGCATCAGCAACAATAACCACGGCAAATAGTTTCAAACCTGCAATAATAGCAAAATAAACAGCATCAAACTGATGTGCACTTATTGCAATTAGCACCATGATCAAAAACGAAGGCAGGGTAAAGCCTATAAACGCAGCGATACCACCGAGTACACCCGCACGTTCTACGCCAATAGCAAAGCTAACCTGACTTGAACCAGGGCCTGGCAGAGCTTGACTTAAGCTAATTAGCTGCGCGTAACGCGCTGTACTTAACCAGCGAAGCGAATCAACAAAGTGGTGCTTAAAGTAACCTAAATGCGCGGCAGGGCCGCCAAAGCTCATGCAGCCAAGCAAAAAAAACTGCCTAAAAATCGCAATTAACATAGTGTCCATCGCCTTTTGATAAATCATAAAATTGTCACAAACAAGTATGACATTATTATGAAACGCTATCACTACTTCCTTATTTGATAGGCAATATCAACGCTTATACGTTATTCTTCATTGTTGGTTCATACATATATTTGCATAATCGCAATAATAAATTCTAAATGAATAGGAAATTACCATGATGTTAACTAAATCACTTTTAAGTGTCACTGTCGTTGCTGTATTACTTTCTGGCTGTGAAATGAATAACACGGGTAAAGGTGCCGCTATTGGTGCAGCCGCGGGTGGTATTTTAGGTAAAGCTACAGGTAATCATAAAGATAAGCGTATTTTTATTGGTGCAGCTATTGGTGCGCTAGCGGGTGCTGCTGTAGGTGATTACATGGATAAACAAGAAGCTGCTTTTCGTGATGAGTTAGCGGGTTCGGGAGTTGAAGTGGTTCGTGAAGGCGATAACTTACGCTTAGTGATGCCCTCTAATATTACGTTTGCGACTGATCAATCTTATATTTCATCGGGCTTTCATGACACTCTAAATGCGATAGCAAGTGTAATGAATAAATACGAAAAAACCTACTTAAGTGTTGAAGGTCACACCGACAGCACGGGCAAAGACAGTTACAACATGACTCTTTCAGAGCAGCGTGCACAAAGTGTAAAAAACTACTTAGTGAACCAGCAAATTATGGCGGCACGAGTAAGCACGAGTGGCTATGGCGAATCACGCCCAATAGCGACTAACGACACAGCGAATGGTCGTGCGCAAAATCGCCGAGTAGAAATTCAAATTGTACCAAACACTCAAGGTTAGCTTTTGTAGTTACAAACCGCGTTTGCGCGCGGTTTGTGTACTTATTTAAAGGGCACTTTTAAATAAGTTAGTTGTCATAAGGAGTTCTTCATAGGGACATGTTTATGACAAATTGGCGTACAGCAATTATTTTATCGGTATGTTTACATGGGTTAGTTTTGTTTTTTTTAACTACCTTAAAAGCCCCTAAAATTAAACAGCCGCAATTAACGCCAATTAAAGCGTATATGGTGAATGTGCCTGCCAAAACTAAAGTAACGCAACAAGCCACTCAGCAAAGCGCTAATAAAAATGTTAATACAGAAATAACCCCAACCAAGCCTGTTAATGCAACCCAATCAAAACCACTAAATGCGACTAATAAAAAAACAAAGGAGACGACTGAGCCGGTAAGTACCACCTCCATAAACACCCACCCTGTAACCGCAACGTCTTATAAAAAGATCGACCTGAAAAAAGGGCTCAATAGTATTTTACAGCAACAAACTGGCTATTCTGATACTGCAAAGAATGACCCTCAGAAAAAGCGCATTACCGTCCCAAAAGAGCATGCAGGGAAGGTGAAGCCGCTATTAAAAATAGAGCAGCAAAATATGCAATTTACCACTTACCGACGAGGTGATAGCTGTTTTAAAAAGGTATCCGTTGGTGCTGGAGTTATGCCAAAAAATGACTTGCCAGATAGTTATATTGTTGGTGCAAAGTGCGATAAAACCAAGCTAACTGAGGCTTACGATACCGCAATGAATAAATGGCTTGATAAAAAGTAGCGACTAAATTGCAATCAATCTAGATTAAACTGTAATTCACATAGCTTTTGATACAAAGGGTTGCTTGCCATTAATTGCTGATGAGTGCCTGTGGCTTTTATTTCGCCATTTTCCATTACCACAATCATATCGGCGTGTTTTACCGTGGCTAGTCTATGGGCAATAATCAGCGTTGTTCTATTTTGCATTAAGTGCTCAAGTGCGGCCTGAACATGATGCTCGCTTTGCGCATCAAGTGCGCTGGTAGCTTCATCGAGTAGCAGTATTTCGGGATCTTTTAAAATGGCGCGGGCAAGTACAATACGCTGCTTTTGCCCACCCGAAAGCCTAACACCTTGCTCACCTAAAAAGCTGTTATAGCCTTGTGGTAACTGTTTTATAAATTCATCAGCATGTGCATGTTTGGCGGCCGCATAAACTTGCTCGTCACTGGCGCTTGGGTTGCCATAGCGAATGTTATGCATGACATCAGAGCTAAATAAAATCGGGTTTTGTGCCACCATGCCCATTTTGTTGCGTAAGGTGTTTAACGACAACTGTTTAATATCTATATTATGAAACTTAATCGCTCCGCTGGCTGGATCGTAAAAGCGCTGCAATAGTTCAAATAAGGTAGTTTTACCCGCACCGGAAGGGCCAACAATAGCCACAGTTTTACCTGTTTCAATATTTAAGCTGATATTATTTAATGCGCTTACATCTGGGCGAGAAGGGTAATTAAAACTAATACCTTCAAGTGAAATTGCACTGTTGCTGGTTGTTGCATGTAACTCATCATCTTGTGGAATTTCGGGGTTTTGTATTTTACTTTCAACGGCGAGCAGTTCGAGCAATCTTGCTGCGGCTCCTGCGGCGCGCTGTAGTTCACCATAAACCTCTGCAACGGTCGCTACCGACATGGCCACCATAATGGCATAAAACACAAAAGCACCGAGTTCACCGCCCGTCATAGTGCCTGCTAACACATCACTACCGCCTACCCAGAGCATGGCACTAATAGCACTAAAGGTAAGAAAAATAACAGCTGCAATTAAAAACGAACGTTGTTTAATTCGGCTTTTAGCCACATTAAAGGCCTTTTCGGTTTCAAGCGCAAAAGCAGATTGTTCTTGATGTTCGTGGCTATAACTTTGTACCACTTTTATGTTTTGAATGATCTCACCCGCGTAGGTGCTTATATCGGCAATAGCATCTTGGCTAGAACTGGCGAGTTTGCGCACCTTTTTACCAAACACTATCATAGGCACCAGTACTAAAGGGACGCAGGCCACAACGACCAAGGTAAGCTTTAAATTAGTAACAAGCAGCATAATTAAACCACCGACTAACATTAGCGCGCTTCGCAGTGCCATAGAAAATGACGAGCCAATAATAGATTGTAATAATGTGGTGTCGGTGGTTAAACGCGACATCAGCTCGCCGCTACGATTTTCTTCAAAGTAACTCGGGTGCAAGGTAACAATACGATTAAACACGGCTTTTCGAATGTCGTTACTGACTCGTTCGCCAATCCACGACATTAAATAAAATCGGCTGAATGTACCCACTGCCAATAAACTGATCAAACCAATTAATACCAACACAGCTTGTTGTAATTGCGCTTGCGAGCCGGCAATAAAGCCATGATCAATCACAAATTTAACGCCTTGCCCTAGCGATAAGTTAACTCCTGCGGTGGCAAGTAACGCCACTAAAGCCCCTAAAACTACCCATTTATAAGGCTTAATAAAATTGAATATAGGGAATAAAGCGCTAAAGGCGGCTTTATCTGAAGCAGGCTTGTCTGTAGGCATAGTAGATTCTTATTGATGATTAAGGTATAGATATGGCATCAATAGATTAAAAATCAATAGTATTAAAAATCATCAATAAGGAAAAATTATGACAACTAAACAGGTAACAGGCGAGTTTACCGTTTCATTAGCGCCTATAGAGGGGTATGCACACGGGCAGCAAGGCGTTAATTTAGGTCGTATGTCGATTGATAAACAATTTACTGGTGGCCTAACCGCAACTAGCCAAGGTGAAATGCTCAGCGCCATGACCCCCACCCAAGGCAGTGCCGGTTATGTGGCTATTGAACAAGTAATAGGCGAACTTGATGGTTTGCAAGGTGGTTTTGTACTGCAGCATTTTGGCACCATGGATAAAGGCCAAGATAGCTTGATTTTAAAAGTGGTACCCGACTCAGGCACTGATGAGCTCGCAGGATTAACAGGCAGTATGAAAATACGGATTGAGCAAGGGATTCACCATTACGATTTTGAATACATGTTATAAGTTCAACAAGGATTAAAATGCAAAAAGTAATCGAATTCAGAAAGGCCCGTTTTTTGGGTGGGGTAGATATAGTCGCACTAAATGATCGCATACAGGAATTAAACCAAGACGGCTGGAAAGTAATAAACGCAGTGCCATTGACAGGCTTTTATGGGCAAGTGCATGGTTATGCATTACTTATTGAAAATGAAGAAATATAAGGGTTACTAATGGCATTATCATTATGGTTTAGCTTAGCACTGGTATGCATGATGGGCGCAATGTCGCCAGGGCCTAGTTTAGCTGTGGTATTAAAGCATAGCTTAAATGGCGGGATGAAAAATGGCATGTTGGCAGCGCTAAGTCATGGTGTGGGGGTCGGTTTTTATGCCGCGGCGTCGTTACTTGGCCTCGGCGCATTAATGATGCAATTTCCCACTGTGTATCAAGTACTGGTGTATTTAGGCGCCGCGTATTTAGCTTATTTAGGGATTAAAATACTACTTGCAAAGCCAAGCGCTGAAGAGCTCCAAGTGGCTCAGCAAAGTGGTAGCGCTCAACAGGCTTTGCAAGATGGCTTTGCTATCGCATTTTTGAACCCTAAACTCGCTGTATTCTTTTTAGCCTTGTTCTCACAGTTTATTGACCCTGTAAACTTAACTTTTCAGGTTGGTATGATCATGTGTTTAACCGTGTTGTTGATTGATACTGGCTGGTATTTGCTTGTTGCAGCCTTGACAGAGCTTTCAAAAAAGCGTTTTGCTTTTACTAAATCATCCCCTTGGCTTGATAAAATATTAGCGGTGGTTTTTATAGGGTTGGCAATAAGAGTGGTGCTTATGGTGTAGTTTATTCAATTTTAGCAATCCTTACCGCTTACCTTAAAAACTGTTTTAGTAATTTTTAATGCTCCTGTGAAATAACGACGTGTGGCTGACTTTTCCTTTTAGTTGGTCGATATATTTTACGTTATCCACATGATCGCAGCACTTCATGACTAAGTTCCTTTCCTTGCTAGCTATTGCCCTTGCTGGTGCATACGTATTCATCACACTTTATTTACTTTTTGGTTACACTTCATTGGTTTTATTTTATCCACAAATTAAAAATAAACAGCACACAATTATAAAATCAATAGGGTAGGAAACTCATGGGGAAATTCAAACTGAGTGCGTTAATGCTCGCGATGTTTGCAACCTGCAATGCATTGGCTGCGGCTGAAAGTGACGCACCAAACACCGTAAAAAAACCACAACTAGAAGAAGACCTTGAAGTCATTGAAGTGCGTGGCTTTAGTCGTAGTTTAATCCAATCACTTAATCAAAAGCGCTTTACCGATACGGTATCAGAGCAGTTGTCGGCGGATGATTTAGGCGCTTTGCCTGATGTATCTATGGCTGATGCGCTGACACGACTGCCGGGGATCTCTGCGGTACGAACCGGCGGCCAAGCGGCAGAAATCAATATTCGCGGTATGTCCGGTGGCTTTGTATTTTCAACTTTGAATGGTCGCGAGCAAGTATCAACTAGCGGCAGTCGCAGTATTGAGTTTGATCAATACCCGTCTGAGTTGATCAGCTCAGCTGCGGTGTATAAATCACCAAAGGCGTCATTAATTGAAGGCGGCGTGGCAGGTACGGTAGAGCTGCAAACAGCCAGCCCGCTTAATAATGATCAGCAACACAAGTTTGTGGTTAACGCCAGAGGTATGTACAACGACCGAGCGTCAGAGGTGAACGATGCCACTGAGTTTGGCGATCGCATCAGCTTTTCCTATCAAGGTAAGTATCTTGACGATACTTTAGGTGTCGCCCTTGGCTATGCACGGTTATTTCAACCAAGCGTAGCAACACAATTTATTGGCCTGGCCTATAACGATCATAAAGATGTCGACGGTGTTGCTAATGATACTAATGGCCCTGAAGTAAAACCAGAAAACGAATATATCAGCGAAGGCTTTGAGCTCCAGCATTTAGGGGGTGAAGAAACCCGTAACGGTTATATGGCGGCGATTGAGTGGGTGCCGGTGGATAATTTTAAATTAAAAGGAGACGTGTTTTTATCACGCTTTGATACTGAGTCATTTGCCCGTGGTTTACGAGTAAAGTTAGGCGGCCCAACGGCCACTTATACAAACGCTCAGCTAGAGGGTAATTCTGTGGTTGGCGCCTCTGTTAATCGTACTTCAAAAAGCTATACTCGCGTTGAAATTCTGAATGATGATAATCAAGATTTTGATGAAGTAGACAGCTACGGTGTTAACGCCGATTGGCAAGTGACAGAGCGCTTAAACGTTAATGTTGATGTATCGCTGTCACAAGCTAAAAGTAATTTCCGCAATGGCTTATTGTGGGCGCTAGTTGCCGAAGATGCTACAGCGCAAGAGCCGGTGTTAGATAAAAACGTATCTATAAACTACCAACTTAATGGGCTTAATTTACCAGATGTAGGCTTTAATCAAGCCGCTGCATTTAGTGATATCGACCGGGTAATGGTCAGTAAGTACGGTATTTACCCTTATCAAAATGAAGATGAAGTAAAAGCTTATCGCCTTGATTTTAAATATGAGTTGGATAACAGCTGGTTTAGCTCTGTGGAATTTGGTGCGCGTTATTCAGATCGCGAATACAGCAACAATCGTTCGGTGTTTGAATACGGCAATGACGGTGATTTCTCAGCAACTGAGCCGCCACTGCGTTTAACCAATGACATGGTAAATGTTGTTGATTGGGAAGGCAAGTTTAGCTACTTTCCATCCTATTTAGCGATTGATGTAGATAAAGCGCTCAATGCGTGGTTCCCAGAAGGTGCGCCTACACCAGTGACCACCTGGGGTAACGCAGATGGTGTAGTAGATCCACAAGGTTACACCACTAACTACTCGTGGACTATGTTACAAAGTGGTTCGGTATACGAGGAAGTGCTTTCAGCTTACGCCATGCTCAATATTAATACTGAAATTGGCACTATGCCAGTGCTGGGTAATATTGGTATTCGCCGTGTAGATACCGACCAATCGGCCACTATTTTAGAAAACGTTAATGGTGATTTGGCACTGGGTGCGCAAAACATTACCGACAGCATCGGCATCATAAATCAAAATTATTTACCTAATGTACTTGGCACAACGTATACCGATTATCTGCCATCCCTTAATTTAAACTTTCAGCTAACGGATAACACGCAATTACGCTTTGCGGCGGCTAAAGTGATGTCGCGTCCACCGATTAATCGCCTAGCAGGAGATGCCAGTGCGCAGGCTGATGAAACCACCGGTAAAATAAATGGCTCAAGTACTAACAATCCATTTTTAAAACCATTTTATGCTGATCAATACGATATCTCTTATGAGCATTATTTTGATGAATCAGATGGTGCGCTAGTGATCGCAGGTTTTTATAAAAACATTGATTCGTTTATCGATACCATCGCCATTGAAGGGTTTGACTTTAAAGGTAACGGTTTTAACGTTCCAGACTATATAGAAAACCCCGTCAGCGGCGAGCAAGTTGCCACAACTAACGGCACTTACACAACGGCGGTAAATAACGCCAATGGTGGTTATATTCGCGGTATTGAACTTGCCTATACGCAAGTATTTTCGTTTTTGCCCGCGCCGTTTGATGGCCTCGGTTTTAACGGGAGCTACTCATACACCGAAAGCGAAGTTGAATCTATCACTAGCTTAGGTGGTGAAACGGTTACACAAGGCTTACCTGGTTTGTCTAAAAACGTGTTAAACGGCACTTTGTTTTATAGCCTAGATAACTTTGAGACCCGCCTTAACGTGCGCTATCGCTCAGACTTTGTGTCAGAGCAAGTGGCTATTAATGAACAAGTGGTAAATTTTGACGCCGAGACCGTGGTCGATTTTCAAACCTCTTACCAATTTACAGACTCATTTGGCATGTTGCTACAGGTTAATAACCTCACCGATGAACCCACTCAAAGCTACTTTGGTAATGAAAGTATTACTGGGACTACCCAGTACTTTGGACGTCAGGTTTATTTAGGTTTTACCTATAGCCATTAATGCAAATTGGAGCATACATAATGAATATAATAACTAAAATGACTCATTTGCTATTCGCAGTGAGCTTAACACTACTGTTTGGCTGTGGTGGCTCAGGCAGTAGCGATGTCAAAGCAGGTCAAGCCTTGTTGACTTGCGATGTACCACAAGTGCCTAACTCAGCAGGCACTCAATGCGTTGACCCAGAGCCTATCTCTTGCGACGCACCGTTATTTCCAGATGCAAATAATGAAAGCTGTATCAATGGCTATAACCCTGACTTACCAGACCCAGTTGTATTTGCAGGCGAAGGCGAGGCTATTTTATTTTATAAGCGCCCTGAAAATGAAGGGTACGAAGGCTACCGCTTACATTCATGGAATACCGACGGCTGTGATGCTTATGCGCCACCGTTTGATGCAACAGATTGGGCTGATGGCCACGAATACGACGGTATTGATCCAAATTATGGTGCTTATTGGATTGTGGCACTAAAAGACGGTTACACCGAGTGTGCTAATTTTATTATTCATATTGGCACAGAAGCCTCAGGCAAAGCACATGGTGATGCGGATTTAACCATGCCACTGATGCAAGACGATGAGCGTTTTGTGCGTATGAATTTCACCTTTGACGGTGAGCCATCTGTATTTGAATACCCAGTTGTAAGCCTTGGTGAGCGCCCAGTTGCAATTGACGGTGCATCAGCTCACTGGATTGATTTAAATACTGTACTGTATAAGCCAAGTAATAAGCTTACACAAATCATTAAGCTGCATTCATCTGCTGCCGCCGAATTGGTTGTTGATGTTGATACAGGCTTAAATGGTAAAACCGTTGAATTAACGACAACGAGTTTAACCGATGCACAGGCAGCGAAAGTACCGCACTTAACAGATTGGACTGCCTATCAAGGTAATTGGGATGGCGAAACCGCCAAGCAACTCATTAAGCAGCAGTTAGCCGTTGCAGGCTACGATGCTGATGGCAAGCTACTTGAAGCAAGTTTTGTGCAAACCGCCAAAGCGTTGGATGCGCTGTACACCCAAGGTGAAAGTGACGCGAACGAAGCCATGCTAGGCGTGCATTATAATAACAATGCAATTGATGTTTCAGTGTGGGCACCAACCGCTAGCAATATGATGCTTAATGTATTTGACGCCGATAAAGCACAAGTGCATAGCACCGCCATGACGTTAGACAACAATACCGGTATTTGGTCGGTGAGCTTAGATAGTAAATACGACCGTCATTATTACCGCTTTGCGTTTGATGTTTACCACCCTACTACTCAAGCGATTGAAAGTTTATGGAGCACTGACCCTTACTCACTGAATGTATCTAGTAATGGCCTGTATTCGCAGTTGATCAATTTAAATGATGACGACACTAAACCAGAGGGCTGGGACGAGCGCATTGTGCCAACAATTACTAACCCTGAGGATGCCACTATCTATGAAGGTCATGTGCGTGATTTTAGTGTTCGTGATACGTCAGTAAGCGCAGCAAACAGAGGTAAATACTTAGCATTTACTGAGCTTGAAAGCATCCCTATGCAGCACCTTAAGCAACTAGCTGACAAAGGTTTAACGCATTTTCACTTACTACCAGTCACTGACATTGGCACCATTGAGGAAGATGCGGATAAGCGCGTTGAAATCACTGACACCCTAGGTAAGTTATGTGAGCGAATAGACGATACCGCCGATGCTTGTAAAATCGAAGATAAAAACAGCATCATTGCTGATTTAATGCAAAGCTACTTCCCGGGTTCTGATGATGCTCAAGCACTTGCCAGCGCGATGCGTGATTTAGACGGCTTTAACTGGGGTTACGACCCGCATCACTTTATTGCTCCTGAAGGCTCGTATGCTTCAAGCAGCGAGGGCATTGCTCGGGTTAAAGAGACACGCGCCATGGTGCAATCACTGCAAGAAGTCGGTCTTCGTGTGGTTCTTGATGTGGTATACAACCACACAACCTCATCAGGCATTTGGGAAAAGTCAGTGTTTGATAAACTCGTGCCTGGTTATTACCACAGATACAATGAAGTATCAGGCACGATAGAGCGCTCAACCTGTTGTGAAAACACAGCAACTGAACATGTGATGATGGACAAGTTTGTTAGCGATTCACTGGTCATACTTGCTCGCGACTTTGGTTATGACAGTTTCCGTTTTGATGTAATGGGCCACATACCTAAATCCTCAATTTTAGCAGCGCGTGAAGCGGTGCAAGCTGTTGACCCTGACAACTACTTTTATGGCGAAGGCTGGGATTTTGGTGAAGTGGCTAATAACCGATTGTTCACTCAAGCTAAGCAAGCTGATATGGCAGGCTCTGAAGTTGGCACATTCAATGACCGCATCCGTGAGGCTGTGCGCGGTGGGGCTATGTTTAGCAATAACCCGACCGATGGTAATTTAGCAGACCAAGATACTCTGCGTTTATCACTGGCGGGTAATTTACAAAACTATATCCTGAAAGACTTTAAAGGTAATTCGGCAAAAGGTAATAGCTTTAGCTGGAATACGCAGCCGACGGCTTATGCTTTAGACCCAGCAGACACCATTAACTACGTATCAAAGCATGATAGAGAAACACTGTGGGATCAGTTGCAATATAAGCATGCATCAAGCATGAGTATTGAGCAACGTGTGCGTGCGCACAACATGGCGTTGTCTATTCCACTTATGAGCCAAGGCATTCCGTTTATGCAACTGGGTGCTGATTTACTGCGTTCTAAGTCAATGGATCGTGATAGTTATAATGCCGGTGATTGGTTTAATGCTGTTGATTTAACCAAAGAGAATAATAACTGGAACATTGGTCTACCTAACGCAGAGAAGAACCAAGAAAAATGGTCTGAAATAATGCCTATTTCAGCTAATGCAGATGCACAGGCGATGCCACAAGACATTGCCTATGCAGGTGATGTATTCCAAGAGTTCTTAGCTATCCGTAGCGCAAGCCCGTTATTTAGATTAACCACTGAGCAAGATGTTATTGACCGTGTAGGTTTTCACAATGTTGGTAAAAACCAGCAACATGGTTTGATTGTAATGAGTATTGATGACGGTCAAGGTTTTGCAGATTTAGATAACCAAATTGACGCGCTCGTAGTAGTAATTAATGCCACTGAGCAAGCGCTTTCACATACAGTACCAACCGCTGCTGGGTTTGAATTACATCCTATTCTTAAAAATGGTGTAGATAGTACCATGGCGGGTGTGAGTTTTAGTGAAAACGAAACCGACGGCACGTTCACTGTGCCTGCTTACACTATGGCTGTGTTTGTTAAACCACAAGGCGAGAGCCAAGGCGCTGGCTTGAGTGCTGATGCAACTGTTGGTGCGCCAGATATCGTCCCTTATGGCAGCACTGAGGTGTATCTTCGTGGTGATTTAAATGAGTGGGGGCTCTCTGATCAATTTGAATATGTTGGCAGTAGCGAGTATCAAATTATGAAGGCGCTGACAGCTGGGGAGAGCTTTGGTTTCAAAGTTGCTTCAGAGAGTTGGGAACTCGTGAATTTTGGTGCTAATTCAGAGCAAGAGGCTGTTGTTCAATTGGGAGTAGAAAAACAACTTAGTTTTAATGGAGCTAATATTAGCTTTACGGCAGACACCGCAGATAACTATTTGTTCTCGTTTAATGCTTCAGATAAAGAAAACCCAACTCTGACAGTGACAAAAATAGGGCCATTTGGAAATGTGTCGTTGTATTTACGTGGCAGTTTAAATGAGGCAGAAAGTTTGTGGGGGACAGACGATCAATTCACATACACAGGTGATGGTTTATATACTTTTTCTAAACAGCTAAGTGCACAAAGTGATGCATATGAGTTTAAAGTTGCTACCAGTGATTGGAGCACTGTCAATTTAGGAGCTGGTGGAGATAGCTCAGAAGTAATATTAGGGAGTGAAACACCTTTAGCGGCTTCTAATAATAACTTGAGCTTGTTAATTGAAACCGAAGGAGAGTATCGCTTTGTGGTTAATGCAAATGATCTCGAAGCGCCTTTTATTATTGTCGACTTGCAATAAGCTTTCACTAAGATAGCCGAAGCCGAGTTTTATACTCGGCTTTTTTATTATAGTTGCATTCAGCCACAATATTCCCTAGGTTAATAGAATAAATATCAAGGAGGTAATGAATGTCTGAGTTAGCCCTGAAAACCGCCAGTTTTAACCCTAAAGTAAAATCTTACTGGATCACGCTAGGAGTAATTACTTGTTTAGTGTGTTTGGTTGGGATCCCATTAATCCCAATTGTAGCGTTAATAATTTGGATCGTGGCTGGGCGTATGCTTGCGGCTATGTCAGCTAACTTATTAGAGCGTAAGCTAGTAGTAAAACGCGGTGTGTTTTTTAAAGAAGAAAAGTCCATCCCACTTGAAAAAATAACTGACGTCGGGTTAAGCCAAGGCCCGTTGATGCGTTTATTTGGTTTAAGCTTTGAAACCGCAGGTCAGTCTGGTCATGGCGCATTAGTATCGTTACTAGGGGTAGTTGATGCCAGTGAGTTTCGCGAGGCCATCTTAACGCAAAAAGACAATCTAGCCGAAACAAAGCCAAGCAAGGCTAAAGCTGATGAACCACAAAGCCAAGTCGAATTACTCCGAGCTCTCACCTACAGCGTAAAAAACATCGAGCAAATGCTAGTTACACTTCTGGAAGAGAAAAAATGATTAGGTCATATAGGGAGCTAAAGGGAATATGGTTAAGTAAGGATTGCTTTTGGCTTGTTTATTTGTAGGCGCCATCCGATGACGCCTACAACATGCTAACCCTAAGTATCTCCATTATTAGTGCTCGAAATATACGAGGACATTGATGATGACAGATTTCTATCTAAAGCATTTTTTAAGCATTGGGAGACTGATGGCGCTGATATTTTATAGTGATTTAATGCAATACCGTCTAAATAAGTTAAATAAGGGTTTACCGATAAACTGAACGCACCTAACTCTTTTATCCACTTCGCTAAAAAAATAACACGGTATTGCCCGTCGCTTCCATTGTTAAGATTAACTTCTAAATTTAAATTCTTACTCACCTCACTCCACAGACTCTGATACAAGGTCTCACCAACTATGATCGGTTTTGATGTAAAAAAGCTATCAGGATTTTTAATATTATTTTCAACTTTATGATTTACCCAGTTTTGAATTCGAGATGATGTATATTCTTCAAATACAGCCTTTACTGCATTATTTACATGGGAGGGGCAGTTGTTTTGTCTATCTAGATGAGAAGACTGACTTATTTGATAAAGTGGCATTAGGCTTAGTTCAGTTTGAAGTGTGTGTTTAAATGTTGAGAAATGCTCATCAATTGCTTTTTTTTTTAGATATAGCAATAAGATCATTTTTATTTAATATCGTAGCTTCTATATATTTATCTGACTCATTTCTACTATGATTTCCCACAAAAAATGCAAAGTGGTTGTTACCAGAGACATCCATCATAATAACTTTATGCAGATTTGAATCACATGTTTGATCAGCAATAGCAGCTTTTTGATCAGAGGGTGTAGTGTGGCATTGAGCTAATGGTACATTGCTTTTTGCTAGTTCAGAGGCTCTGTCATAATTACAATCTTCACATACCATTAAGGTAATGCTGTCATCAGCATTTACAGAGTGAGCAATACCGAGTAAAAATAGTAATAAAGCGGCAGCTTTTTTCATAAAGTCTTCCTTAGACGGGTGTTCCTTTTTCATACATTAGCGTTGAAGTTTATTAATTTCAATCTTTGATTTTAATTGAACATAGTGTTCCTTTAAATTTGGATTATGTTATTTAAGCTCGGCGATCGGTTGATCGCCGAGTGATTTAATTTTTGGCCTTTAAAATGCCTGACAAACAGCTTCTGCTTTACAGGTAATAACTGTGACGTTTTCATAACCTACGCGGGTCAGCGCTTCAGCGCTTAATGTTGCGCGCGCACCACTAGCGCAATGTAAATAAATAGGACGGGCTGCGTCTTTTTCTATTTCCATGAGCTTCATTTCAAGTAGCCCGCGAGGAATGTTTATAGCGCCTATAGCTGCTTTGGTGGCATGTTCAGCGGGTTCTCGTACATCAATCAACAATCCTTTATTTTGCTCAAGCTCTTTCTTTGCTTGTTCGGCATCAATACGGCGCTGATTAGGAGTAATTATTTTTAGTAAATCGGGAATAGGGGTAAGCATGGTGTTTATTCCTTAAAGCCAAGTTTGCGTAATAGAGTGACCATTGGGCACCAGCTAGTAAAAGCTGATTGAATTAAATTTACTGCGATAAAAGCTGTAAAGTAAATCCACTTAGGATCGTGATAAGTTTGCAATAAAAGCGACACAATAATCATTATGCCAGCGATTAGTCTGAGTGCGTTATTTAGCTTCATTATAGTAGGCCAGTTATTTAGTTCAGTACAGTCACTATATTAGGTTTATCTATATTAGTAAAATCTAATATTAGACTTTTCTAATCTAACGTCTTATACTCAGACTCTATTTTAGAATAAGAGCATAGTATGAATATTGACTTTACTGCCATGGCCGGCAATGTAGAACAAGCCGAGCAGCTATTAAAAATTTTAGCCAATAAAAATCGCTTGATGATTTTATGTTCTTTGCAAGATTCAGAAATGAGCGTATCTCAGCTCAATGAAGCCGTGCCATTAGCGCAGTCTGCGTTATCTCAGCACTTAGCAGCGTTGCGTAAAGCAAACATTGTGGCTACGCGCCGCGAGAGCCAAACAATTTATTATCGTGTCATTGATGAAAATGCAGTCGTTCTGCTTGGTACCTTGTATGGGTTATTCTGTAAGGGCTAAGTGCGATGAGCTTAATAGACAATGCGGTAAAAAGTAGTTTAAGTGGTCGCATTCCGATTATTATTTTTGTGATGTCTTTGTTACTTGGGGTATTTGCACTAAATCAAACACCTCGAGAAGAAGAGCCGCAAATTACTGTGCCCATGCTCGATATTTATGTATCAGCACCTAACGTTGAGGCGCCTGAAGTCGCTAGGTTAGTAACACAACCGCTCGAGAAGTTACTGGCTCAGCTGGTGGGGGTTGAGCATATTTACTCAACCACACAAACTAACAGTACAGTGGTTACGCTGCGTTTTGAAGTAGGGCACAACCGCGAACAAGCTATTTTAGATACCTATGCAAAATTAAATAGTTATCAGCATACAATGGCATCGGTGATCAAAAGTTGGCAAATACGGCCCGTTGAAGTGGATGATGTACCTATTGTTATGCTGGGGCTATACAGTAAAGACCCACAACTTTATGGTGATTACGAGTTAACCCGCTTTGCTAACGAAATTGCTAATAATTTACAACGCATTGAGCATACCAGTGAAGTTAAAGTAATTTCGGGGCGTACACGCACTCTTACCATTAATTTAAATGCCAGCGCACTGGCTGCCCATCAAACCACGGTAAACGATGTTTTTTACGCATTAAATGTATCAAACCAACTCACTCAAGTAGGGAATGTGGTTGATAATCAGCAGCAAATTGAATTGCAAGCAGGTGATGTTCTACGAAGTCAATCTGCTGTAGAGCAGCTGGTAGTGAATGTTGTTAATGGCAAAAGTGTTTACTTGCTTGATGTTGCAAACGTTATTGATGGCCCAAGTGAAGTTAAGCATTACCAATGGCTTGCTCAATCGGCAAACCAGCAGCATTTACCAATGGTAACACTAAGCGTTGCAAAACAAACCGGCACGAACGCTGTTGCCGTCGCCAACGATGTTCATCAAATGATGACGCAGCTAACACGCACGCTATTACCCACTGAGGTGAGCTATGCAGTATTAAGAGATTATGGCCAAACTGCCGATGAAAAAGTAAATAACCTCACTTCAAGTTTAGTCTTTGCGGTCTTTACTGTGGTGATATTTGTGGGGGTGTTTTTAGGTTGGCGTCCTGCCGTGGTGGTTGGGCTGGCGGTTCCTATTTGTTATGGCATTACACTCTCATTAGATTTTGCATTTGGTTACACCATTAACCGGGTGACCTTATTTGCGCTTATTTTATCTTTGGGTTTACTGGTAGATGACCCAATCACAGGTATTGATAATATTAGCCGCTTTTTGAATAAAAAAGGCGATAAAAAACAGCAGATTGTTGGCGCAATGAGCGAAATTCGAAGTGCCTTACTTATGTCTACGCTCACTATTATGGTGGCGTTTATTCCACTGGCGTTTATCACCGGAATGATGGGGCCGTACATGGCACCTATGGCATTTAATGTGCCGGTTAGCGTGATGGTTTCTACCATTGTTGCATTTTTTGTAACCCCTTGGCTTGCGATGAAGTTACTCAAGCCTGATAACGAACAACCCTCCGAGCTTGCTCCTAAAGTTGGTGCATATCAAAGAATATTAAGCCCATTATTGGTTTCTAAGGGGCGAGTAAAACTTGTTTTGTGGCTAACCCTAGCATTATTTATTATCAGCGCCATGTTACCCGTGATGCGTTTGGTGCCTTTAAAGCTACTCCCTTTTGATAATAAAAATGAGCTGCAAGTACTGATAGATATGCCAGAGGGGACTAATCTGGAGCGCACAGCTGCATTTACTAAACAAATCCAAACACTCACATGGCAATTAAACGAAGTAAGTGAAATAGCGGCCTATGTTGGCCAACCCTCTAGTATGGATTTTAATGGTATGGTGCGCGGTTATTATCGCCGTGATGCAGCGAATCTCGCCGAGCTGAGGGTATTGTTAGTGGATAAGTCTGAGCGCGATCATCAATCGCATGGAGTAGTTATGCGGCTACGCGAACAACTTGCTCCTTTAGCAAAAAATGGCATTGTAATAAAAGTGGTTGAAGTACCACCAGGGCCGCCGGTACTGAGTACCTTAGTTGCTGAGGTTTACCGAGATGCTTTTGTTGATGAGCAAACACATTCTCACGCTGCCTTGCGGTTAGCTGCGCGTTTACAACAAGAGCCTCATGTAGTTGAAGTCGATACCTCAATGGTGGCACCCTCGCCATTACAACGTTTTGTTACCAATAAAACCAAGGCCGCACTCAGTGCGGTTTCAACTCAAAATATTGCACAAACACTCAGTATTGCCTCTCAAGGTGAAAACGTGGGTGCACTTTATGTGAGCAATGAAACAGAGCCCGTTGATATTAAATTACAGCTACCGTACAGCGAGCGAAATCAGCTTTCGCAATTACTTGCACTTCAGGTTAGGGGCGACAGAGATTTAGCTAAAACCAGTAACGAGTTTGGTTTAAGCAGTGCGCCAAGGCCGTTAGTATCGCTTTCAGAACTCGGTGAATTTACACAACATCATGTTGCTAAAACGATTGTTCGTAAAGATCAGCGCGACGTGATTTATGTTATGGCTGAGCTTAATGGGCGCACACCAGCGGAAGTGATTGCTGATGTGAATGCTGATTTAAATGTATCAAACGATGAGTTTGTTAAAACATCGTGGGTAGGTCGTCACTTTTTTAATAATGGCGGAACAGCCCCATGGCAACTACCACAAGGAACCCATGTCAGCTTTAGCGGCGAGGGGGAATGGCGCATAACCATTGATGTATTTAGAGATATGGGCATTGCCTTTGCGTTTGCGCTCAGTGCTATATTTATAATTTTACGGGTACAAACACAGTCGGCGAGTTTATCGCTGATTATCATGTCGGCTATTCCATTAACTGTGATTGGTATTATGCCTGGGTTTTGGTTACTCAATCAATTTGGTGAACGCACCATAGCGGGGGCTCCTGAGCCGGTATTATTTACCGCTACTGCGATGATAGGCATGATTGCCCTTGCAGGTATTGTCGTTCGTAACTCACTTATTTTAGTCGAATTTATTAACCAAGCACGTGCTCAGGGGATGGCAATAAAAGAGGCACTTATTGCTGCAGGGACGGTACGAATGCGCCCAGTATTATTAACCGCCGGAACTACTTTGTTAGGTAACTTAGTGATCACACTTGACCCAGTATTTAGCGGGCTCGCGATTGCGATTATTTTTGGCATTGTGGCGTCTACATTATTTTCATTATTTGTAGTACCGCTTGTTTATTATTTAGTGTTTGCAAGCACAGAGGATGAAGCGCATGCAGGGTAAATCAAAACTTATAGGCACATTGGCCGCGTTATTTGTCATTATTATGGCTGTGTTTTATATGGCAGGCAGCTTTTCTGACAAGCAAGCTGCTGGCTTAAAAGAATCACAAATAACGAGCTATCAAGGTGAGCGAGTAACGGTAACGCTGCAAAGTATTGCAGGCACTGAGCAGGTACCAGGTAGTGTAATAGCAAAACAAAATACGCAAATTTCATCGCATGTTATGGCGCAGGTTGAGCAGTTAAAAGTACGTGCTGGCGATAAAGTCGCTAAGGGCGATTTACTTATTATGCTCAAGCAAGATGATTTTAAAGCGGCGTTAGCGCAAAGCAGCGCAAATATTAATGCGGTGCAAGCGTCGTTAACGCAAGCTAAAAAGCAACTAGCCAGAATGATTGATTTAAATGCGCAAGGATTAGTATCTGTTAGTGAATTAGATGACGCCAAAGCAAAGTTTGAAAACTTAACCGCTAATTTAGCGGTTGCTAAGCAACAGCAAATGCAAGCTCAGGTATCGCTTAATTATACGCGTATTACTGCCCCTATTTCGGGCGTGGTCGTTGAGCGCCTAACTGAACCTGGCGATACTGCAACACCCGGTAAACCGCTGATTACTTTGTATAACCCATTACAGTTACAGCTTGAATTTAATGTACGTGAACAACAAGCAGTAAAATTAAGAGTCGGGGATAGTTTAAATGTGGTATTACCTTCTCTAGATATAACAACACCCGCAACGGTGAGCGAAATTGTACCAGTGGCAGATAACGCGGCGCGCAGCTTGCTTATTCGTTTAGAAGCCGATGCGCAACTTGGTTTAATGCCAGGCCTTTATGCTCAACTACAGTTACCAATAAAAAGTACCCAAGGTGTATTAATTGATCCACGTTGGGTGCATGAGTTTGGTCAGCTCAATATGGTGTATGTACTTGAAAACGAAACGCTGGTTAAACGTTTCGTGCGTTTAGGCAGTATTATAAATAACCAGCAACAGGTAATAGCAGGCCTAAAAGAGGGTGATGTACTTGCTGTTGATTACATGCCAAGTCAAAGCGATTAAATAAAACTCGCAATTTCATCAATCGACTTTTTATCTAGGGCGTGCAGCGGCACTGTTGCATGCTCATCTGGGTAACCAGTAATAAGTAACTTATAAGGGCGTTCGTTGTCTTTATCACGTCCACAAATATCGGTTAGAAAACTCATCGGTTTTGGTGTGTGGGTAAGTGTTGCAAGGCCTGCGTGGTGCAAGGCTTGAATTAAAAAGCCAGTGGCAAGGCCTACCGATTCATGCACATAGTAATTCGTGTTTTTATCGTCCGTATTTACACCCCCCCTTTTTTTGACTAAACACCGCGATTAACCATGGCGCGTGCTCTAAATAGGGTTTGTTAGCATCGGTGCCTAAGGGTTTTAGTGCATCTAACCATTCTTCACCCGCTCTGCCTTCATAAAAAGAGCGTTCTAATTTCTCGGCTGCTTCACGAATTTTCTTTTTAACATCACTACTATTAATGGCTACAAAATGCCAAGGCTGGTGGTTTGCACCACTAGGCGCTGTACCTGCTGCTTTAATGCAGGTTTCGATGATTTCTTTTGGCACCTGGCGGTTACTAAAGCTGCGAATACTATGACGGCGCTGGCTCGTTTGTAAAAACTCCTTTGCGCGCGAGAGCATTGCCTCTGGCGGGTATTCTATAAAATCGGTTAATGGTTGGCTTTTGTGATCTTGCATGGCTGTTCGCTTCTTATTTTTAGAGTGTTTTGTTTTTATACCGAGAGGCTCATTTCTAAGCAAGTGTTATTAGAATGAATTTCTGTTTATTTATTGTTACAAAGTTAACTAGTTACTAACTTATGTTCCTGTTTTTAATGTGGTATAAAGCAGCATAAAAATAATACTTACAATTCAAGGAAGTAAAAAATGCTATCAATAACAGGGTTATCAAAAACCTACGACAACGGCGTACATGCACTTCAAGGTGTTGATTTATCAATTGGTAAAGGTATGTTCGGATTACTTGGGCCAAATGGTGCGGGTAAATCGTCGTTAATGCGAACTATTTCTACATTGCAGTCAGCTGATCAGGGCTCTATTACTTTTGATGGCATTGATGTGTTTAAAGACCCACAAGCATTGCGTCAGCGTTTAGGCTATTTACCACAAGATTTTGGTGTATATCCGCGTGTTAACGCTTACGATTTACTCGATCATATGGCTGTTTTAAAAGGTATTCACAACAAAGCAGAACGTAAAGAGTCGGTGGAAGGCTTACTTGCACATACTAATTTATATCAACATCGCTCAAAAGCCGTTAGTGGTTTTTCGGGGGGTATGCGCCAGCGTTTTGGTATTGCACAAGCATTATTGGGCGACCCTGATTTACTAATTGTTGATGAGCCAACTGCAGGTTTAGATCCTGAGGAGCGAAATCGTTTTCATAACTTGTTAGTAAGCTTAGGCGAGCAAAAAGTAGTTATATTATCGACCCACATTGTTGAAGATGTAGCAGAGCTTTGCCCAAACATGGCTGTACTGGCTGGCGGTAAAATACTATTAGAGGGTAACCCAATTGCCCTTACCGATAAACTGCAAGGGCAAATTTGGCGCAAGGCCATGAGCCAAGAAGAAGCGCAAGAGCTTGAATCACAACTGCCTGTTATTTCAAAACGCTTATTTGCTGGGCAAACCATATTACATGTATTAGCAGAGCAAGCACCCGAAGGCTTTGAAACGAGTAACGCAAACCTAGAAGATGTGTATTTTTCTGCGTTGCTTAATCATCGTAACAGCCAAGTAGCATAAGGGGGCGCTATGTTTTTTAATATGCTCGCGTTTGAACTGCGCTATTTTGTGCGCCAACCTTCGTTTTATGTGACGTCATTAATCTTCTTTTTTATGGCGTTTTTTATAAGCTCTAGTAGTAAGCTTCCGTTAGGCGGGGCTAATGTTCATATGAACTCGCCTTATACCATTATGGTTTTAACGGTTACCTTTTGTACGCTTGCTATGTTTTTAGTGGTTAACTTTGTTGCCAGCTCAGCTATTCGCAACAGTGAGAGCAAAATGGATGAGTTGGTGTTTAGTAAGCCGGTTAACCCTCTTGCTTATCAATCTGGGCGTTTTTTTGGTGCTTACTTAGTGGTGCTAGTTGTTTTTTTAACGGTGCCGCTGGGTGTGTTTTTTGGATCGCAATTTGGTTTATTGGTTGGCTGGCTCGATAGTGAGCTAGTAGGCCCTAATAAGTTAATATATTACACAGCCCCTTTTTTATATTTAGCAATACCCAGCTTGTTAGTACTTTCGGCTATTTTTAATAGTGTGGCTGTGTATTTTAAAACCATGATGGCGGTATATGTTACAGCTGTAGTGATTTTTATAACCTATCAAATAGCGGGCATCTACTTTGATGACTTAGCATTTAGAGATATTGTTGTATACGCCGATCCATTTGGGTCAGGTTCGTTAATTGACTTAACCCGTTATTGGACTGTAAGTGATAAAAATACCGAAGTGTTAACGCTCTCGGGCGATTTTTTGATTAACCGTATTTTGTGGATAGCAATAAGCTTAGCGATGTTTTTTGGCCTAGGGAAGTTAGGTAATCGCGTAGTAACTAAAAAACAAAAAAAACAATTTGCTGTATCTACGTTTGTAAAAAATAAACAAGCAGCACTTATTAGCAAGGCTAAAAATTACAAATCAAAAGGGATCAATACGCAATCGCAACTAGTAATGCGCAGCTTATTTGAACTTAAGCAGGTTATATTAAGTGCGCCTTTTATGATTTTAGCCGGTGTAAGTATTACTATGTTGCTTGTGCCACTCTTTGCTCCTATTGGCGCGTATGGCACAACGGATTGGCCACTGACACAAAATATGGTGAGCATCATTCAAAACACCTCTAGCTTATTTATGTTTATCATTATTGCTTATTACAGCGCAGAGCTGGTTTGGCGGGAGCGCCACAGTGGTATGGGCGATATTGTTGACAGTTTCCCAGTTCATAACAGTGTGTTTTGGGTATCTAAAATTATTGCGTTAATCACTGCGGTGTGTGGTCTTTATTTAGTAGGTATGATGTTTACCATTGCAGTACAACTATTTAAGGGGCAATTTAATCTAGAGCTTGGCCAGTACTTATTTAGGTTAGGTTACCTTACGTTACTGCCTTTAATTATGATGGCTATTTTGGCGTTCTTTTTGCAAATAATTAGCCCTAATAAATATATAGGTATGGGGTTATTTATTCTGTATTACATTGCCCAAATGGTAATGGGTGCTTACGGATTTGAGCATCACATGTATCACTTTTCGCAAAGTAGTAGCGTACCGTATTCTGATATAAACGGTTACGGACACTTTTTACAAGGTGCGCATTGGTACACCTTATATTGGGGCGCATTAAGTGTATTTTTGGCTATTGTTGGGTTTGCTTTATGGCATCGCGGCCCGTCGCAAACATTGCGCACTCGCTTATCTTTAATACGTTACAACATGTCTTTAAAAGGTCAAATTGCTGCCGCTATAAGTTTATTGGTATTTGTGGGAGCAGGTTATAACATTCATCACAACACCCGTGTGCTCAACGAGTTTGTAGCAAGTGATGATAACGAAACTCTACAAGTAAGCTATGAACAAGAGTTTTCACAATACAAAGATTTGCCACTCCCTGTAATAACCGATGTTAATTTACACATTGATATTTACCCTAAAAAGCGTGCATTAACCGCCGTTGCAAAAATTAAGTTTACTAATACCGCTAACGAGCCAATAGCCCGTGTGTTAATTAACGAGCCTAACCACGCTAAAAGCTGGGATGTAAAAATGGCCGGCGGTAAAATAGTAGAGCGTTTACCTGAGTTTGATATGGTATGGTTTGAGTTTGAACAACCGCTAATGCCTAATGAAGTTCGCGAAGGTGAGCTTTCAGTTTCCCGAGAGCATAACGGTTTTGTTGATAGGTATTCAGATACTCAGCTGGTGTATAACGGTACATTTATAAATAATAGAGAGTTATTACCGAATTTTGGTTATCAAAGGTATTTTCAAATTGCGGATAAGTATGAGCGTCGTAAGCACGATTTACCCGAACTTGAACGTGCGCATAAACTAGAAGACAGCCGCTATTATACGCAAAATGAGTTTGGTCCTGATAATGGGTTTATAAGCTATAAAGCAACGGTAACTACCGATGAGTCGCAATTTGCAATTACACCTGGTTACTTAAAAAGTGAGAGTGTAAAAGACGGGCGCCGTACTTTTGTTTATGAAATGGATGCCCCTATTTTAAACTTTTATTCTGTGCTTTCGGCTGAACTTGAAAGCAAAAAGATTGAGCATAACGGTGTAAATATTGAAGTGTACTACCACAAAGATCATGCATGGAATGTTGACCGTATGATTGAGTCGGTACAAGACTCAATAGATTACTATACCCAAGCATTTGGCCCGTATCAGCATAAGCAGTTACGTATTTTTGAGTTTCCAAAATATCGCTCATTTGCGCAAAGTTTTGCCAATACAGTGCCTTACTCAGAAAGTATTGGTTTTGTTACAGATTTAAGGGATGAGAGTAAAATTGACCTCCCTTATTATGTAACCGCACATGAAGTGGCGCACCAATGGTGGGGACATCAAGTATCAGGGGCTAATGTAGAGGGCAGTGCCGTTATATCAGAAACGCTCTCCCAATACAGTGCGCTTATGGTGTTAAAAAAACGCTTTGGCGCCGAGAAGCTACGTAAGTTTTTAAAATACGAGCTAGACAAATACTTAATGGGTCGTACAGGGGAAGCGTTTGAAGAAATGCCGCTGTATAAAACGCAGGCTCAGCAGTATCTTCACTACAATAAAGGCTCTGTTGTGATGATGGCGCTATATGATCGCTTAGGTGAAAAACGCTTAAATGCAGCACTTAAAGCATTTTTGAATGAGTTTAAATACCAATCAACGCCATACCCCACCACACTCGATTTACTCAGTTATTTAAAACGAGATGCAACAAAAGCAGAGCAACGCTTTATTGATGATCAGTTTAAGTATATAACACTTTATGAGCTTGAAATGAAAGAGGTATCGATTACAGGTAGCACTGATAGCGAGGGTTTTTACACGGTAACACTGAGCGTTGAAGCAACGAAACAGCGTGCCGATGGCCAAGGTGAAGAAACCGAACAACCACTTGATGAAATGATTGATATTGCATTATTCAATGATGATCCTGAAAACCTTCTAGCTGAAGACTTTGTGATTTATTCACAAAAACATCAAATAGTGTCTGGTGCAAACACCATCGAACTTAAAGTAAAAGAAAAACCCATGTACGCTGGGATAGACCCTTACATTAAGCTTGTAGATAAAGACAATAAAAATAATTTAGCTAAGTTTTAACGCTAAGTGATTTAAAGGCCGCATTTCGTGCGGCCTTTTGTTTTAGCGAATTGGTATAAAAAGCTTATTTGAAACAGAGAATATAATGCCAATACACAATAATGCTTATTTAAGCGAGTTAGCATAACGCGGAAATATTTAACGGCAGCTAGGTAGTCGTTGATTGACCGAGGCGGGTAATATAGTAGGGCGCTTTAGTAGCTAATCCTAGAGAGGATTACGAGCATTTTTAAACCGCTCTAAACGAGAAAGGGCCTTGCGGCCCTTAGTGTTGCAGCAAGTAACACATTCTTTTTATAAGCTAAAGTCGACAGCGTAGGCTACATAAGCTTTTACATCTGAGCCGTCCATGTCGTTATCTGATAGGCCAAAAGTAAAACCATCTTTAGACACCGAAATACCATAATCAATAATATTGTCATCACCGATGAAATCGCCTGAGTAATGACCTATATGTAGCGCCATTTCTGTGCCATTACTACCAACAGCAAAGCTGTAATCGGCGTTTAAATACAATGAATCACCAAAATCAGTACCGTCACCATTGGCAGCAGAAGTTGCAAGTACGGCTGCACCAAATGTAAAACCTTGCACACTAATGCTACCGTAAACTTCAGAAAAATCTGCATCTGCACCTGATGCCGCATCAGGGTACGCATAATAGATATACCCTACGTCATAACTTACGTTTTCATTAATAGCGCCGCCAAAACCTGCGTATAAGTCTAGTTCGTAGGTCATTTCATCAGCCCAAGACGCATTTGACGCCCACGTACCCGCATAAAAGCCAGATTCATTAGCGTAATCAATACCGCCAGATACAGCTGCATCGCCCCCAGTTTGCTCTTGTCCGCGCCATAAGTAGTTTGAAGTGGCTGCTGCATTTGCTGTTACTTCAGCAAATGCAGTAGTTGATGTCATTCCTGTTAATGCCAATGCACTGATCAATATTGTTTTTTGTAGTTTTAGCATGTCTCATTTCCCATTGTATGATTTTGCACGCCAAGGCTTTTTATTATGAACGACTACAACCTTTTGTTTGGCGGCATTTTATTATGTTACTAATGGGGTATTTGCACTGTGTGTGCCAAATTAAAATTATTCGTTTATAAATTATTTTTATTATTTAAAACAATGTATTGAAAATAATATGAGGTAGGGATAGAAAAGTAATTATTTAGCAGGTTCACTTTGCTGGTGCAAAAAATAGCCTAGCCGCACCATCAAAGCGCTGCTAGGCTATTTTATTTTTCTTGTGGGTTAATTAACCAAAAATGGCACGCATTAGGGTAATTGTTTCGTTTACACCACGGCCTTTTTGTACTTCGCTAATAATAGAGTCACGTTTAGCACGAATATGCTCTGGAACATCATCAGCAGCAAGTGCGCGGTCCACTAATATTTCAGCCGATTCTTTGCCGCGGCGTGGCGCTTTACTGCTGCTCGAAGTGCTACGTGTAGGTTTATTTAGTAGCTTAATGTAGTTAGAGTTATCTGCAGTATTAGTATCTGCATAATAAAAAAAGCAAGGTATTAGCGCTTTTATATCCACTAACTTAGTTTCTAGTTCATTACCTGCATTGGCCATTTTAAACCATGACATAGCGTGAATGCTTTGTACTACATCTTGCCAGTAACGCTCAAAGTCACGGTTATTTAATTTGGTGATACCAAGTGCGGAGCAAAGTGCATCTAAGCGACTGTTACTAATCGGTGTAAATACATCAGGGCGGCGCATTGCTAATAAGCGGGTGGCAGGCGCCAGAGTTGGTTTTTCATCACTACCATTAAATGCACTCAAGTAAGCAATTACAAATTGTTGGTAATTACCTAGCGCTACATCACCCTCAAGTGGAATGTTGCTAAGGGCATCGTCGAATGCACCTGGCAAATCAGCCAGCATCTGGTGAAAACCTTTGGCGCTTTTGGTAGAGGCAAACCATTCTACATCAAAGTTATAAGTACTCGGATCGAGTGATGCCATATGCTTACCGCTAAAAGCGAGTAAGTCTTCAGGGATCATATCTTTTAACGGCTTTTCACGCAGGCCTGCAATATAAGTAGTTAAACGTAGCTGCTCATCAAGTGCCACCAGTTCTTTATGTTGCTCTACAAACATACTCACTACTGGCCAAGGCGCGACACGTAGTGTTTTTAACTGCAAAAAGCTAATTGCTGAAATTAATAAATCATGAAGTTTCTTTAAAGTTGGTAACTGATTGGTTTCAAGTAAATCATGATTGATACGGTCACGGCTAGCATGTAGTAATTCGTAACACCAACCTAAGAAGTCTTCAGGATGATTTTCTATTTTCACCGCCATCAGATTTAAGCTGATCTCAGAAGCCTGTTTTAAAATATTTTGATAAATCTGGCCTTCTTGTTCGCCTAATGCCATTTGTGAAGGTGAAATGAGCAGTTTTTTCATGCCTGATGGTACTCCGGTTAGATACATTTTTCATGTTGTTCAATTTTAGCGCAAAACGCCCTAAAACAACAGGGCTGTGCATCATACCGAAGAATAGAAGGGATGCAATCAAGATAGTTCTGAAAATCTCAAGATTGCATCATTGCTGTATTAATCGTGCTCATCGAGTATAAATAGACTCTCAACCGAGGTATTAAAGTGCAGTGCTATTTTCAACGCAATGATCACCGACGGTGTAAAGCGCGATGTTTCGACCGTACTAATGGTTTTGCGCGAAACATTAATCGCATCGGCTAGTTCTTGCTGCGATAGCCCCGCGGCTTTGCGAAATTCTGCTATATGGTTTTGCACATTAACTCCTAATCACGACTTTGCCAAAGGATGGAAATACCGTACACCAAACTCATAACAGCTAAGTAAAAAGTAGCCATCATACTATGCGATACTTGTAACGCGAGACTGTCAGAGCATAAATATATTGTGCCCATGCTAAATAACAGTGCTAGTACAACATGTTTATAGGCAATCGTATCTATGGTGTTTAAATACTCATCTTTATAAGTCAGGCGGTAACTTAATTTCCATGTAAAACCGCCTCTGATCACAAACATAAAGAATGAGCCAAGAAAAGCTGCACTTCCTAAAAACAACAACGGTACTGATGTGTGATTAAGTATGGGGTAACCACTGATAATTAGTAAAGTTACACCCATGAATATGGAAAACCATGCGTTTTGCGCCATAAATTTTTCTTCGGTTTTAATATCTTGTTGTTTCATAATATCCATCCTGTGAAAGTTTTAATTTGTGTTTTTGTAACCTACAGGTATCAATGTAACCTTGAGGTATCATTTGGTCAAGTTATTTTTGTAACCTAAAGGTATCAAAATGTTTCAAGGTGAATTTATATTGCAGGTGTAACAGCGAGGAAATGGCTTTTTTATAGCTATAGCAATGATTTTAATGCTAACTCCCGCTATGATAAGAGTATTATTTGCACATTTGAAAGGACCATCATGAAAACCTTATTTAAAGTTATTGGCGTTATACTGTTATTGCTTGTTGCTTTAATCGTTGCAGCGCCGTTTTTAATCCCTACCGATGCAATCTTTAACAAAGTTTCGCAACAGGTAGAGCAAACCACAGGGCGAGCTCTGACCATTAAAGGTGACAAAACCTTATCTGTTTTTCCGTCATTAAAACTTGAGCTTGAAGATGTGCACTTTGCCAATATGAAAACGGGCTCACGCGCTGATATGGCAAGCATGCAGCAACTGGCAATTCATATTCCGTGGTTTTCGCTATTTGGTGGTGAACTGAAACTAGAAAAGTTTGTCATTAATGAACCAAATATTCTGCTAGAAACCGATAAAAGCGGCAAAGCAAACTGGCAGTTATTTGATGCTGTGGCCAAGCAACCAGAGCAACAAACTCAAGCGGGAGAGGCAGTCAAACTACCTGAAAACTTTGATATTCAATTAGGTGAAGTCGCTATTTATGGCGGGTCATTTACTTATTTAGATGGTCAAACGGGTGCTAAACAACAAATTAGCGATTTAGAACTGGCTATATTACTGCCTTCACTGCGTAAACAGCTTGAAGTAACCGGTGCTATTACTTATATGCAAGAGCGATTTGAGCTTGATGTAAAACTTAATACACCAGCAAAAGCGATTGAAGGCGCCACATTTAATGTAAAACAAACGCTTAACTCACGTTTAGTAGATCTAATGTTTGATGGCAGCATAGCCAAACAAGGCCAAGACATTAAAGGACTTTTAACACTTAACGGTGATTCGGTTAAAAATATTGCTAACTGGCAAGGAGTTGACTTAAACGCTAAAAACAATGCGTTTAACGCCTTTAGCATCAATGCCGAAATGCACTTACTCGGTGAAGAGTTTAACTTAACTGAATTAGTAGCAACGCTCGATGCACTCGAGATTAAAGGTAAAAGTAAGTTAAATTTAGGCAGTCGCTTAGCTGTTAATGCTGATATTGACTTAGGCATGCTTGATTTAAATCCTTACTTACCTGAAACCGTAGCTAAAAAAGAAGTCCCTGCAAAAGACGACTCTAAGCGTGCAGAGCCAATAGCGTGGGATGATACTAAAATTGATTTAAGTGGCTTGAATGCATTAGATGCAAATGTGATTGTCCGTTCAAGTGGCTTAAAAGCGAACGATATTAAACTCGGCGCAAACCAGTTTACTGTGGCACTAAAAAATAGCGTTGCTAAATTAAGTTTAGACAGCTTTGCGGCTTATGAAGGAACAGGTAAAGGGGTGGTGACTATCAATGCTCAAAATACCCCTTATAAAATAGCAACCAACTTCGATTTAGATAAAATAGACGCACAGCCATTACTTAGCGATGCTGCAGGCTTTGATAAGTTAATGGGCAAAGGGTCGTTAAATTGGAATTTAACTACAACTGGGCAAAGCCAAAAAACGTTTATAAACGCGCTCAATGGTAAATTAGGGTTTAAGTTCGCAGATGGTGCGGTTAAAGGGGCGAACGTAGCGGAAATGGTGCGTAAGGGTAAAGAGCTAGTTAAAGGCAACTTTAATGCCGTGTCTGAGGGACTAGATACAGGATTTGAAGAATCTGAGAAAACTGATTTCTCTGCGCTTTCGGGTAGTTTTAACTTTACCAATGGCGTAGGCAAAAATACTGATTTATCGTTGATCAGCCCTTTAATACGCATTTCAGGTGAAGGAGACGTTGATTTGCCGCAAACTCTGGTTAATTACCGCCTAGTAACAGGTCTCGTTGACTCTATTGAAGGTCAAGGTACTACTGATGATAGCACTGGCTTTAAAATTCCACTGAGGATAAAAGGCCCATTCCATGATGTTGGTATAAAATTAGATATAGGCAGTCCGGCTAAAGATGAAGCAAAAGAAAAAGCTAAAGACAAAATTAAAGACAAATTAAAAGGTTTGTTTGGCTAATTTTAATTACTGATATAAAACAAAGCATCGCTACGGTGCCTTGTTTGTTTTGTAACCACCTGTAATTTAGATAGATAGCATAAATAACCAGTTTCTAATTTAGCCTCCGCATTAAATTAATTAAAAAATAACCTACCACTCCCCCCTCAATGCTGATACAATTGCCCGCCCTTAAGAGACATCTAGTATGTTTTTTGAGTGGAATTCAATCGAAATGTCTTGATTTTAAACAAATTTAAGACAAGTTGTAATTACTACACCGGAGGTCATTAACATGATCCAAATGCAAACTCAGCTGGAAGTTGCTGATAACAGCGGCGCTCGCAAAGTGCAGTGTATAAAAGTCCTTGGTGGTTCACACCGTCGCTATGCAGCGATTGGCGATATCATTAAAGTTTCTGTAAAAGAAGCGATTCCTCGCGGTAAAGTGAAGAAAGGTGATGTTAAAAACGCGGTAGTTGTGCGTACCAAAAAAGGCGTTCGTCGTCCAGACGGTTCATTGATCCGTTTCGACAGCAATGCGGCTGTTATCTTAAATGATAACTTGCAGCCTATTGGTACTCGTATTTTCGGCCCTGTGACTCGCGAACTTCGTAATGAAAAGTTCATGAAAATCGTTTCACTAGCCCCAGAAGTACTGTAAGGAGTCTATCATGGCAGCAAAAATCCGTCGTGATGACGAAGTAATCGTACTAGCAGGTAAAGACAAAGGTAAGCGCGGCAAAGTGCTTTCAGTTGTAACCGAGTCTGGTCGAGTATTTGTCGAAGGCATTAACTTAATCAAGAAACACCAAAAGCCGGTTCCACAGTTGAACCAAGCTGGCGGTATTGTTGAGAAAGAAGCGTCTATCGACGTATCAAACGTTGCGATCTACAACTCGGAAACGAGCAAAGCAGATCGTGTAGGTTTCAAGATTGAAGATGGTAAGAAATTACGTATCTTTAAATCTACTGGTAAAACTATCTAATAGTTGGAGTAGAATGATGGCGAAACTGCATGAAGTATATAAAGACAAAGTAGTTGCTGAACTTCAAGAGAAGTTTGGTTTCAGCTCTGTCATGCAAGTCCCTCAGATCGAAAAGATCACATTAAACATGGGTGTGGGCGAAGCCTTAGCTGACAAGAAGATTTTAGATAACGCTGTTGCGGATCTAGAAGCTATCTCTGGTCAGAAACCTTTAATCACTAAAGCACGCAAATCTGTTGCTGGCTTCAAAGTGCGTGAAGGTTACCCGATTGGTTGTAAAGTAACCCTACGCGGCGAGCGTATGTGGGACTTTTTTGAGCGTTTGGTTTCAATCGCTATCCCACGTATCCGTGACTTCCGTGGTGTAAGTGCTAAGTCTTTTGATGGACGCGGTAACTACAGCATGGGCGTACGTGAACAAATCATCTTCCCAGAAATTGATTATGATAAAGTAGACCGTGTACGCGGTATGGATATCACAATCACTACATCTGCGAAATCAGATGAGGAAGGCCGTGCGTTGTTAGAAGCGTTTAACTTCCCATTCAAGAAATAAGGGTAGGGTTATGGCAAAGAATTCTATGAAAGCGCGCGAAGCAAAGCGCACTAAACTAGTTGCTCAGTACGCTGAAAAGCGTGCAGCACTAAAAGCTATCATCAGTGATGTTAATACATCTGAAGATGATCGTTGGGACGCGGTACTTAAGCTACAAGCTTTACCTCGTGATTCTAGCCCTGCACGTCAACGTAATCGTTGTAACATTACGGGCCGCCCACATGGTTTCCTTCGCAAATTCGGCATGAGCCGTATTAAAGTTCGCGAAGCAGCTATGCGCGGTGAAATTCCTGGCCTTAAAAAGGCTAGCTGGTAATAGAATCATGGGAGTAAGACTATGAGCTTGCAAGATCCTATCGCGGATTTATTTACACGAATCCGTAACGGTCAGTCAGCGAAGAAAGTATCTGTAACGATGCCTAATTCGAAACTGAAAGTAGCATTAGCTAATGTATTAAAAAATGAAGGTTACATCGCAGACTTCTCAGTAAGTGGTGATGTAAAACCTGAGCTTTCTATCGAGTTAAAGTACTTCGAAGGCAAAGCTGTTATTGAAAATATCCAGCGTGTAAGTCGCCCTGGTCTACGTATCTATAAGAGACGTGACGAATTACCAAAGGTAATGGGTGGTTTAGGTATCGCTATCGTATCAACTTCTAAAGGCCTAATGACAGACCGCGCAGCACGTAGTGCAGGCGTTGGTGGTGAAATCATTGGTTTTGTAGCTTAATCGGAGGGGAACTATGTCTCGCATAGCAAAGGCACCAATAAACGTTCCTGCCGGTGTAGAAGTTACATTAAAAGGCCAGGAAGTCACAGTTAAAGGCAAAAACGGTGAACTTACTCGTACTATCAACGATGCAGTTGAAGTACAAGTTAACGACAACGTTATTACAACTTTACCTCGTGAAGGCGTAGCCAATGCATGGGCACAAGCAGGTACTGCTCGCGCTCTAATCAACAACATGGTTGTTGGTACGCATGAAGGTTACGAGAAGAAACTTCAGTTAGTAGGTGTTGGTTACCGTGCTGCAGCTAAGGGCAAAGTTTTAGACTTAACTCTTGGTTTCTCGCACCCAGTTAATTTCGCAGTTCCTGAAGGAATTACGATTGAAACTCCAAGCCAAACAGAAGTTCTAGTTAAGGGCGTAGATAAGCAGTTAGTTGGTCAAACAGCTGCTAACATTCGTGCATACCGTAAACCTGAGCCTTATAAAGGTAAAGGTGTTCGTTATTCAGATGAGAATGTACGCCGTAAAGAGGCTAAGAAGAAGTAAGGTAAGACGATGGATAAAAAAACAGCTCGTCTACGTCGTGCTAAACGCACTCGTAGAAATTATATTGAACAAGGCACAACGCGTCTTGTTATCCACCGCACGCCACGTCACATTTACGCTCAAGTTGTAAACGCTGAGGGTAATGTACTGGCTGCTGCTTCTACTGTTGAGAAAGCTATTAGCGAAACAGTTAAAGGCACAGGCAACGTTGCAGCTGCACAAGCAGTTGGTAAAGCGGTTGCTGAACGTGCGGCTGACAAAGGCATCGAAAAGATTGCTTTTGATCGCAGTGGCTTTAAATATCACGGCCGTGTGAAGGCGCTAGCTGATGCTGCGCGTGAAGCCGGTTTGCAATTCTAGGAGTAGACAATGGCTAACGTAGAAGCAAAGCAACAACAGCCTGATTTAGCTGAAAAGCTAATCGCGGTGAACCGTGTGTCTAAAGTAGTTAAAGGTGGTCGTATCTTTAGCTTTACTGCACTAACTGTAGTTGGTGATGGCGCAGGTAAAGTAGGTTTCGGTTATGGTAAAGCACGTGAAGTTCCAGCTGCTATTCAAAAAGCAATGGAAAAAGCACGTCGTAACATGATCAACGTAGACCTAAATGGCAACACATTACAGCATCCTGTTAAAGGACGTCATGCTGGCTCACAAGTGTTTATGAAACCAGCATCTGAAGGTACTGGTATCATTGCAGGTGGTGCTATGCGTGCAGTACTTGAAGTGACTGGTGTTCAGAACGTACTTTCTAAATGTTACGGTTCTACTAACCCGATCAACGTTGTACGTGCAACGATCTCAGCTCTTGAGAACATGAATTCTCCTCAGTCGATCGCTGCAAAACGTGGTCTTCGAGTAGATGAGATTTTGGGGTAAACCATGGCTAATAAAACTGTAAAAGTAACACAAGTAAAAAGCTCTATCGGTCGTTTACCGAAGCATAAAGCTACATTACGCGGTCTTGGTTTACGTCGTATCAATCACACTGTTGAGTTAGAAGACACTGCATGTGTACGTGGTATGATTAACCAGGTTTATTACATGGTTAAGGTAGAGGGGTAATTCGATGCATTTGAATACACTTTCACCTGCTGCAGGTTCAAAAACTGCTCCAAAACGTGTTGGTCGTGGTATCGGTTCTGGTCTTGGTAAGACTGGTGGCCGTGGTCACAAAGGTCAAAAATCACGTTCTGGCGGTAAAGTACGCGTTGGTTTCGAAGGCGGTCAAATGCCTATGCAACGTCGTCTACCTAAGTTCGGTTTCACTTCTCGCAAATCATTAGTATCTGCAGAAATTAACCTATACGAAATCGCTAAAGTTGAAGGCGATGTGGTAGACCTAAGCGCGTTACAAGCAGCTGGTCTAGTTAAAAAGAACGTTCAGTTCGTTAAAGTTGTTAAATCTGGCGAAGTTTCACGCGCTGTTACCGTTAAAGGCCTTAAGGCTACTAAAGGTGCACGCGAAGCTATCGAAGCTGCCGGAGGCAAGGTAGAAGACTAAGGAAGTACTAATGGCTAAACCAGGTCAAGATACACAAAGTGCACAAGGTGGACTTTCGGAATTGAAGCGCCGATTACTCTTCGTATTGGGTGCTATCATAATTTACCGTCTAGGTTCATTTGTGCCGATCCCTGGGATTGACGCCGCTGTACTTGCCGATTTCTTCGAGCAACAAAAGGGCACCATTGTTGAGATGTTCAACATGTTTAGCGGTGGTGCGCTTGAGCGAGCTTCAGTGTTAGCACTGGGTATCATGCCGTATATCTCGGCTTCGATTATTACGCAACTATTAACGCATATGTATCCGCCGTTTATAGAGCTTAAGAAAGAAGGTGAGCAAGGGCGTAAAAAGATAAGCCAGTACACACGCTACGGCACGCTTGTGCTTGCTACTATCCAATCAATCGGTATTGCCACAAGCTTACCGGGCATGATGAACGGGTTAGTTGTTAACCCAGGTATGGGATTCTACTTCACCGCTGTGGTGAGTTTAGTAACCGGTACTATGTTCCTTATGTGGTTGGGCGAACAGATAACAGAGCGCGGTATCGGTAACGGTATCTCAGTTCTAATATTTGTTGGTATTGTAGCTAACCTGCCGTCTGCTATTGGTTCGACAGCCGAAATGGCGCGCCAAGGTGATTTGAATGTTTTTGTACTGTTGATGGTTGCGGTTATAGTATTCGCTGTTACTTATCTTGTTGTATTCTTTGAACGTGGTCAACGACGTATCGTTGTTAACTACGCCAAACGTCAACAAGGTCGTCAAGTATTTGCTGCTCAAAGCACGCATTTACCTCTGAAAGTAAATATGGCGGGTGTTATTCCACCAATCTTCGCTAGCAGTATAATTCTGTTCCCTGGTACAATTGCAAGCTGGTTCGGCCAGGGTGAAGGTCCGGTTGCTGATGTGCTACAAGCAATTGCTACAACGTTGACTCCAGGTCAGCCTTTGTATGCAATGGTTTTAGCTGCGGCTATCATCTTCTTCTGCTTTTTCTACACAGCGTTGGTTTTTAACCCGCGTGAAACGGCAGACAACCTGAAAAAATCTGGCGCATTTATCCCAGGTATTCGTCCAGGTGAGCAGACATCTAAATACATTGATAAAGTGATGACACGCCTGACATTGGCAGGTGCTTTGTATATAACCTTTATCTGTCTGGTGCCCGAATTCATGACTATGGCATGGCAAACGCCATTCTATTTCGGCGGTACATCAATTTTGATTATCGTTGTAGTAATCATGGACTTTATGGCACAAGTACAGACGCATCTGATGTCACATCAGTATGATTCTGTGCTGAAAAAAGCGAACCTTAAAGGCTACGGTCGATAAGGTCAGTTTACGGAGTTGAGCAATGAAAGTACGTGCTTCCGTTAAGAAAATATGCCGTAACTGTAAAGTTATTAAACGTGCTGGTGTAGTACGCGTAATTTGCAGTGAGCCTAAGCATAAGCAAAGGCAAGGCTAAGTAAACAGTCGTGCAGGCTGAGGTTTCTCGGCCTGTGTTTTTAGTTGTGATTTGGTCTTCGTTTGAGTATCCTTACGGGCTTTTCAAACAGATGATTACCAAATTCAAATATAGGAGATGTGTTAGTGGCCCGTATCGCTGGCATTAACGTCCCTGATCATAAACATGCAGTTATTGGTTTAACAGCTATTTATGGCATAGGTAAGACTCGCTCTAAGGCTATCTTAGAAGCGACTGGTATCGCCGAGACCACAAAAATCGGTGAACTTTCAGACGAAACACTTGACGTATTGCGTGAAGCAGTTGGCAAGTACACTGTAGAAGGTGACCTTCGTCGTGAAGTTACTTTGAATATCAAGCGCCTTATGGACCTTGGTTGTTTCCGTGGCCTACGTCACCGTCGCTCTTTACCACTTCGTGGTCAAAGAACAAAGACTAACGCGCGTACCCGTAAGGGTCCTCGTAAGCCTATTAAGCGATAAGGGGATAGTAAAATGGCTAAGACACCAATTCGTCGTAAAAAGGTTAAAAAGCAAGTTGCTGATGGTATGGCTCATGTTCATGCGTCTTTCAACAACACTATTGTAACGATTACCGACCGTCAAGGTAATGCACTATCATGGGCTACTGCCGGTGGTTCAGGTTTCCGTGGTTCACGTAAATCTACTCCATTTGCTGCTCAGGTTGCTGCAGAGCGTGCAGGTACTGCTGCTCAAGAATACGGTTTAAAAAATCTAGAAGTTTTCATCAAAGGTCCAGGTCCAGGTCGTGAATCTGCTGTACGTGCTTTGAATGCTGCTGGTTACCGTATCACCAACATTACTGACGTGACGCCAATACCACACAATGGTTGTCGTCCACCGAAGAAACGTCGCGTTTAACAATAGGTTAGGAGAAATAACATGGCAAGATATTTGGGCCCTAAGCTCAAGCTGAGTCGTCGTGAAGGTACTGACCTGTTCCTTAAGAGCGGCGTAAGAGCTATCGACTCTAAGTGTAAACTTGAGACTGCACCTGGTCAGCACGGCGCTCGTAAAGGACGCTTATCTGATTACGGTTTACAATTACGTGAAAAGCAAAAAGTACGTCGTATCTACGGTGTATTAGAAAAGCAATTCCGTAACTACTACAAAGAAGCTGCTCGCCTTAAAGGTAATACAGGTGAAAACTTGTTACAGCTTTTAGAGCAACGTTTAGACAATGTTGTATATCGCATGGGTTTTGCTAGCACACGCGCTGAAGCACGTCAGTTAGTAAGCCACAAAGCGATTCTAGTTAATGGTCGTGTTGTGAACATTCCTTCATACGTAATTACTCCAGAAGATACTGTTGTAATCCGTGAGAAGTCTAAGACACAAGCACGTATCATCGCTGCTCTAGAGTTGGCTGAGCAACGTGAAAAGCCGACTTGGGTTGAAGTTGACGGTAAGAAATTGGAAGGTAGCTTCAAGCGCCTACCTGAGCGTTCAGATCTGTCTGCGGACATTAATGAACAACTAATCGTCGAACTTTACTCTAAGTAAAGTTAAGAGTTAAGAGAGGATAAAATGCAGGGTTCTGTTACAGAATTTCTAAAACCAAGGTTAGTCGATATCGACGCTATAAACCCAACGCGTTCTAAAGTAGTTTTAGAACCACTCGAGCGTGGCTTTGGTCACACTTTGGGTAATGCCTTACGCCGTATACTGTTATCATCTATGCCTGGATGTGCAGTAACTGAAGTTGAAATCGACGGTGTATTGCATGAGTACAGCGCGAAAGAAGGCGTACAAGAAGACATCATTGAAATACTACTAAACCTTAAAGGTCTAGCGGTAACGTTAGAAGGCAAAGATGAAGTTTTTCTGACCCTGACTAAATCTGGTGTAGGCCCTGTGACTGCGGCAGATATTCAGCACGATGGCGATGTAACAATTGCTAACCCAGATCATGTTATTTGTAATTTAACTACAAATAACAGCGAGATCAGCATGCGTATTCGTGTTGAGCGTGGTCGTGGTTATGTGCCGGCATCTAGTCGTTTATCCTCTGATGACGATGAGCGTCCAATTGGTCGATTGCTGCTTGATGCATCATTCAGTCCAGTTGAACGTATTGCGTACTCGGTTGAATCAGCCCGTGTTGAGCAACGTACAGACTTAGACAAGTTAATCATTGATATGGAAACAAACGGTACTTTAGATCCTGAAGAAGCGATCCGCCGTGCGTCTACTATCTTAGCTGAGCAACTAGATGCATTCGTAGATTTACGCGATGTAACTGAGCCAGAAGAGAAAGAAGAGAAGCCAGAATTCGATCCTATTCTACTTCGTCCAGTTGATGATCTTGAACTAACAGTACGTTCAGCAAACTGTTTGAAAGCCGAGCAAATTCAATATATCGGTGATTTAGTTCAGCGCACTGAAGTTGAGCTTCTTAAAACGCCTAATTTAGGTAAGAAGTCTCTAACTGAAATAAAAGACGTGCTAGCTTCACGTGGTCTTTCTCTAGGTATGCGCCTAGAAAATTGGCCGCCTGCAAGCCTAGCTGAATAATCTAAATCACTATATTAGTTTAGTTAGAAGGATAGGGTCATGCGCCATCGTAAGAGTGGTCGTCAATTAAACCGTAACAGTAGCCATCGTAAAGCGATGTTCAGCAATATGGCAGGTTCTTTGGTGAAACATGAAATCATCAAAACTACTTTGCCTAAAGCGAAAGAGTTACGCCGTGTAATTGAACCTTTAATCACACTGGCTAAGACTGACAGCGTAGCAAATCGCCGTTTAGCATTTGCCCGCACGCGTGATAATGAAGTAGTTGGTAAATTGTTCAGCGAAATCGGTCCTCGTAATACAGACCGTCCAGGTGGTTACACTCGTATTCTTAAGTGTGGCTTCCGTGCTGGTGATAATGCACCAATGGCTTATATTGAACTAGTTGGTCGCCCAGCGGCGAGCGAAGAAGTTCAAGAAGACGCACAGTCTGCAGAGTAAGTCTTTAAAGAGACACCAAAAAGCCGAGCTTATGCTCGGCTTTTTAATATCTAAAATTTATCACACAGTAATAAGGTCGCGACAAGTCCTCCCCAATTTTTTTATCAATAATAAACAACAGCCCCATATCAATAAAGGCAGTCTATTTGCTACTAACAGAAATATAGTTCGCTTATTTAAATACTTTCTTCATGTTACCCCTAACCTATATATTCTATTTAGCTACGATTGGTACAATTAAGCTAATTAACCTGAATCTCGTTTAAGAAAATTGAACTAAATGCCTGTTCCGAGATCCGATCTTTCGACCAAGAACGATTG